>PXAP01000144.1 GCA_003567115.1 Bacteroidota bacterium | reverse complement strand
GCAGAAGGGATTCTGAAGCCCAATTAGGTCAATAACACCCCCCGGGCACCGGTTGAGATAAATGGTAAACCTTTGCCTGGTTTGCTGATCAGGAGAATTGCAGGGCGGAAGAACTTTTTCGGAAAAATTGAACAGCCGGGATATGTTTTTATTTTATATGATCTTCCTGTTTACTTCATCCCATTCAACAACTCTGTTTTCAACATAGGCAAGATGAGCCATCACGCATGCCATGCCTTCATCATAGGCCATTTCAATATTAACACTTGGTTGACCGCCTTCTCTTATACAATTAATCCACTCACGCAGGTGAAGGTGGGTTACATCTACCCTGCGGCCGTTAATAGTGGTGGTGGTAAGTCCGCGGGAAGCGTAATATCTCTCTGAAGCTGATGTTACCGCATCAATTTGTTCTGCACCCGGGTTATATGATATCATGGGAGAATCAGGACTGATCAGACCTGATTCTATTCCTTGTTGATAGCGGGTAGAATTCCTGTCAGCATAAATAATAACGTTGTTTCCTATTTCCATGGAAGCATCATGTCCCATGAAAACTCTTCCCCGCCTTCGGCTGGAAGCAAGATTGCCACTGTATAGCAATGTCATTTCCCGGTCAGGGTATTCCATCACGATATGAAGCAGATCGGCCATATCGCGGCCATCTTTCCAGTAATAAATTCCCCCTGATGAATTAACCGATTTGGGAATTCCCAAATTCAAAAGCTGATTTACCGAATCGTATTCATGAGTGAAAAGTTGTCCGATCAGGCCGGTATTATAGTCAAAATATTTGGTCCAGTTATAAAACCTGTCTGTGCTGAAAGGAGCGTATGGGGCATTACCAAGCCATTGATACCAGTCAATGGTATTTTCGCTGCCCGGCCTTGGATGACCCTCTGAATCAAGATGTCTTATCCATGCACCGCTGGCAGTATTCCTGTTAGATGCGGTTTCGACCAAAGTTATTTTTCCGAGGATATCTCTCTTGATGATCTCTTTTGCCTGCTGGTAGAGTACGTTTTGAGTTATCTGGTGACCCAGCTGGTAAACAACCCCGCTGTCTTTAACTGCTGAATAAAGTTCGTTAACTTCATTTTCGGTCAAAGCAACACTTTTTTCACAATATATGTGTTTACCTGCTTTTGCTGCATCAACCGTCATTTGCCCATGATGGTGATCGGGTGTGGAAATGATAACAGCGTCAATATCTTTATCATCAAGCATCTCATGGTAATGCTTATAACGCTTTACCGGTATTTTCGGAGCATCTTTACCACCGGGACGAATTTCATTTTCAGCGGTAGCAAGGCCATTTTCAGCATGTAAATCAAATACCTCGCAGATGCCTGTTATAGCTACATTCAGGTATTCCTGTTCAAGCCATTCTGTCAATGTACCTCTTTCGTGCCTGCTTTTCACACCATCGGGATGCATAAAACCAAGTGAATTGGCAAGCTGGTCTCCTCTTGATCCATAACCAATGATACCTATGCGGATTAAATCACCTCCCGGTTTTCCGGTTCCATAGTCTGAGGCAGGAAACTCCATTGTGTCCAGTCCAAGCTCTTTAATGACTGCCTGCCTTTTTTCCAGGTCATAATTTCTTTTTTTAAGAACCTGATGACCGAACAGGCCTAATACCGGTAATCCGGCCAGAGCTTTTACAACCGTTCTTCGGGACATTTTGGTTTTCCCGCTTTCACTATTTTTTTCCGGAATATTTTTCTTTTTATCTTCAAAATCACTCATTTAGCAACGTCTCCTTTCTTTTTAAGGTTACTGATAAGGGCATCAAGCCCGAATATTCTGCTGGTTGAAAATAAAGCCAGAAGAATTAAAGAAAATGCTTCAATCAATGTTTTGTCAACGATCAGTGTATGTCCTTCAGTTGGTATTGCATATTCTGTGCCAATCAGGGGCGGGCTGTTTAAAAAGTATATAATTAGCAAAACGGAACCTGCTATGGCAGCAACCTTGAAAAAAAGTCCCAGGATAAGTCCCAGACCAATAGCTATCAGACCCCATGTATTCAGAAAATCAACCACTGATAAAACATTGGGATTAGATATTATCCATTGGGCAAAACCTGACATTATCCACTGGGATTCCTCCAGAAACCCCACTGATGACCATTGCGGGTTCAATGCTTTGGCAGCTCCTTCGTATAATATGTGCCAGCCAACTAAAAACCGAAGTGTCAACAGAGATGTTAACTGTAGCTTTGTAAATGTATTTTCCTGTTTCATTTATGTAAAATTATAATTTATTTTTTAAACCGGCAGCTTCAAGTCTTTTTATTCCGGTATTTGCCCATGTAACAATAAATCCGGCTGTCATAAACATTATAAGACTGTAAATGGCAGGTGAAATGGCCATTATATCATTATGCAGAAGCGTACTGGCTATGGTAATTCCAAGGGTACCGTTCTGAATTCCCGACTCAACCGAAATAGTTATGCTTTGTGCTGTTTTCAGTCTTAGTATACTGGCTGACAGGTATCCGATAAACAGCATAATCATATTGAGCAGCAGGGTAATAGGTCCTACATCCCTGAATGAACTTACAAAAATTTCCCTGTTATTCATAATCGCGGCAAAAATTATCAAAAACAGCAGAATGCCTGAAACAATTTTTACCGGCTTATTCATATTATCAGCAAATTTTGTCGCTTTTGCCCTGATTATCATTCCGATGCTTACAGGAACCAGGGTGATCAGGGTAAGAGCTATAATGGTTTTAAAAACAGGGAGAGGTATATATTCACCCTGCTGCATGAAAAATGATAGTGCCAGATTCACGATCAGGGGAATGGTTATTACGGTAATAAAACTGGAAATGGCAGTAAGAGTAATCGATAGTGCCGTATCACCCCTTGATATATGGCTGATTAGGTTTGATGTGGGTCCGCCGGGGCAGGCCGCCAGGATCATAACCCCCACTGCAAGCTCGGGAGTCCTTATCCTGAAAATCAACAAAAGTAAAAATCCCACAACAGGAAGAATAATGATCTGATTAAAAATTCCGATAGATGCTGCCCTGGGATTAAGAATCACCCTCTTGAAATCAAAAGGTACAAGAGACAATCCCATTCCCAGCATAATAATTGCCAGTGACAGGGGAAGCATTATATCTGTCAGGTAGTTTGTTTCCACGGACTTGCCATTTTTGCCGTTTTGCGGGAGTACTTTCCGTACTTTAAATACTATTTAAAGAAAACATGCAATATAGCAAGATCATTCAAAATAATAACCCTGTTTGCAGTTATTTTTATTATATGATTAGTTCAATATTCCGGGGTTTTGCATCGGGAAGCCGGGTTCAGGGTTATACCTCTGATTATTATATTAAAAAGTGGTTTAACTGGCTTCGCCGAATTCACCCCTAAAGTTTCGCTTCGGGATCAATTCCCCGGCCCTCTGAGTCGGAAATAAATTCCATTTGATACTTCGTGGATCTGCCCCGGGTAGTTCATTTTAAATGTTAATAAAAAAGGACAGACTTGCCGGCCTGTCCTTTTTTATTCGGGTGATAAGCTGAATTTACAGATCTTCCAGATTGATTGGCAGGGTAGTTTTTTCCTGGCTTTCCACAACAGCATTTTCAACTATTCCCAGTACTTCGCTGAACTTTCCCTCAATTTTGGCAACCACAACCAGATCATAGGTTCCGGCTGCAAGATATGCCAGTTTGTATTCTCCGTATTCATCCACTATGTCGCTGCTGACAGCATTGGGGAACCTGGATTCCTCTTCAGCAGGATCATCAGCCTCAGTTTCTTCATAAGTGTTGGCTTCATAAGCATAGACCACTATATCAGTATCTGCGGGAATATTTGACACCTCACCTGCAATCTCGCCTGCCTGATTGTTAACGACAAGCCTGATAGTGGGCTTAAGGATGTATATTCCTGAGACTCCGGCTTTGACAACCGATCTTCTTACATCCCAGTCGGCGGTCACTTCTACAGTGCCATTTATGGGTACGGTAAAGGATCCAACCGCTTTATAACCGGTTTCTGCTCCACTGGGTACAAAAAGAGCCGTGGTTGATCCGTCCTCAAATTCCAGGTAACTGCCGGGAGTTGATGGGGGGCCCTGACCGCGTTCCGGGGCGTCAAGCACGAACCTTAATTGTGTATAGGTGCCTGCTTCCATTTCAAAACTGCCCAGTAATTCAGATTCTCCTCTTTGAAGATCCAGTAAATTGTGTGTCTGGGGTCCTTCAAAATCATTAAATACTTCCCAGCCATTCTCGGTCGTGTGATAATGAACTTCCGATATGGTTATATGCACACCGGTTATGCCGTCACTATCAACAGGGGCGTCGGTAATGTGAAGTTTTAGTTCACCTGTATTGCCATTCTCATCTTTTTCACATGAAGTAAATAGAAAAAAGGGCAATACTACTAATAGTAAAAAAACTTTTGTCTTCATAATTGATAAGGATTTTGTTATTAATACTAAGAATAATTAAAATGTTTCACTTGCTTGTATCTTCGATCAACTTTAACAATATTTATGATTCATTTATTAAAAAGTTATTGAGGCATTAATGTTTGCATGTCAATTCTATGTGTACAAATAAGATTAATCAATTTAATAGTCAGTGAATTATATTTAGCAAGTAATCCATATTAGGTGTTTCAAATGCATGGAATCCCATGGGTTGCTCATATTATCTTGTCTGCCTCAGGCTGATGGGGCTTCTTTTAAAAAATTGTATTTTGGTTTCAACTAACAGGAATTTTAATATCCGGATATAAATATGAATTTAAAGTCTGAAAAATATTCAACAGGACATTTGTGTATTTCTGTTTCTGATTAATAAACGAGGTAATTACAGAAATGGTTGGAAGGAGCTGTCAAACTTTCTTGAATTATTTATGAGTCCGGTATAAAAAGGTAATTTGTCATGAATACCACGCATGAATACCACGAATCATTGCTTTTTAAACGGAACTCATATAAAATATAAGGGTAAAGGCGGTAAAGGAATAGAAATTATTTTAAGTTATACCTAACCGATAATTTGAGGTTTAGTGATGCGTTGCGGGTACTGTTAAGATAATCAGGTATAAGATCGTTTCCTGCAAAAATATTGTTAAGTCCGACCCTTGCCTGAAATCCTGTTCCGATTGAAAGACTGTTTCCAACAGGGTGGTGATACTCGTAACCGGCAATTATTCCAAAATCACCCGAATTAAAATCATTACTTAGTGAAATTGATTCACCGTTGATATTCTGAATTGCATTTCTGAGAATCCCTGTATATGTTCCCAGTAATGCCGAATGCCTGCCTGGCTTTTCACTATCAGTAAAATACCACTTACCGGAGAGGGAAAGGCTGAAATAATTGAACTGCATACTGTTGCTTATGTATTTGCCATGCAGATACTCATTATAGTTCTGCTTTTTGAAGGATATCAGATGCACTTCAGCCTCTATTCCGAATCTTTTGCCGGTTGTTATACCTGCAACCAATCCCGTGCTGTATCCAAACGAGGGCAATGAAGTGGTAAACTCATCCGGTCTGAGACCCTGCATAGTCTTATTGTTAACCAGCCAGGTATTTGCAAGATGCCCGGAGAGGCCGGCATAATAACCTGATGAGCTGAATATGGTTTGTTTTGATACTTTTTCTTCCCCGGTAAGGGGAAACAAAAGGTCTGGAACGGGCAGGTCCCTTTCTTTTACCACAGGTTTATATTCCAGGTAAGGCATGCTTTGAAGATCTTCCAATGCGGGACCCGGATGAACTGCAGGCTGAGGATCTTTTTCTTCGGTCATTGGATGAATCTCGCGGATAACGGGAAAATCCAGAGCTGTTGAAAGGCTGGTTTGTATTGCCGGCTCTCTCTTTAAAAGTTCGGGTGAAACGGGAAAACGCTCCGTATATAAAGGACCTCTCACAAAATCCTGGTCCCTTAAATTAAGAAAAAGGAGTGTCCCCACACTAATGATAAGTAACACCGTAGCGGCAGCGGTCATCATAACCATCATCCTTTTTCTCACGCCACCCGAAAGGTTTTTCTCGATATCCACCCATACGGCATCAACGTCGAGCTCGTTCTCTATCTCCTGCCATACCTTTGCAGGAGGCTCCTCCTCAGACGACTCGATAATATGTTTATACCACTTTATGAAATCCATTTGTCAAAGATTCATATTTCCGATAAAATTAATTAACAGCTTCCTTGCCCTGTTAAACTGTGATTTTGATGTACCCTCGGTAATCTCAAGCTTATGGGCAATTTCCCTGTGAGTGTACCCGTCAAGTGCATGCAGGTTGAAGATCAGCCTGGCACCTTCGGGCAGGCGGCCGACATGTTCCATAATCTCATTGAACCCGATCATTTTCAATGCCTGGTTATGGGTGTGAAGTCCCGGATCATTCGGTTCAGCCTCAAGGTAATTGTCGGCTCTTTTTCTGTTCCTGATATGATCTATGGCTGTGTTGGTTACTATTTTCCTTATCCAGCCTTCCAGGGAACCATCATTTTTATATTGGCCGATGTTTTTGAAAACCTTTATAAAAGATTCCTGGAGTATATCCTGGGCCAACGGTCTTTCTCCGGCATAGCCCATGGATATTGCATACATCTTTTTTGCAAAATGCCTGTAAAGGAGCTCCTGTGACCGCCTGTCATTTTTTTTGCATCCGGAAAGTATGCTTTCCTCGCTTATGTCTTTTATTGTCATGTAGTTCAGTCAATAATCACCCTGAATGATCTGTCAAGCCTCTGACCCATTGTATTAAATATTTCTGTATTACTATCGAAAGAGATGATGATTATCTTTTCTCCGTCCCGTACTGAAGGGGTGGCATTCTGAATTTCCGGTAAATTTACAAACTGAAACAATGACCCTGCATCTACGACTATTCTGGCAATGGAAGGGGTGTCCTTTCTGAATACTATTTTGTTATGTTGCCCGCCAGACTCTCCGGACTCTCTAAGCTTTCCAGGTTCTGCCCATATTCTTATCTGTTCGCGGATATTATATTCAAATCGAATGGGGATTTTTTCCCATGGTCCTCGTCTTATTATTCCATCAAGCGCAACAGATGGTTCGTCAGCTACTCCAAGTGAGAGGAATATTTCGACATGGTTGTAAACTCCCTGTGGAATATCAAAGCTCACTTCCTGGTTGGTTTCCCCGCTTTCAAGATCAACGATCAGAGGAAACGGAAGATTGGATACAAAGGAATAATCTTTTGCTTCATCTCTTTTCCCGTCAAATTTAATTGATTCTATTGTAAGTGTACCCCTGTCGATTGTCATTCTGCCCCCCGGCACGTCAAAAGGAGGGCCGCCCTTCAGATTATCTGCCTCCTGGTGAGGTATAAGCTCGAATTTGAAAATAACCTTTGAAGGCAGGGTAAGTTCATCCTTTCTGCAGGCCGGCAGCAGCAGCAGAAAGAAAAGTATTGTGAGTGGCAATGATCTTTTTGACATAAGCAGACCTTTTATATAAGATTCTCAACTAAAGAACGTAATAAATCAATAAAAGGTTGGAAAAATCCGGCTTAATTTTGCAATTATTCATGTTTACATCCCGGAGCCGGAAATAAAAAAATAAAAGTTCTTCTAAAAGAGACGTTGCCGGGATCATAAAACAGTTTTTCAAATCTAACTCAGGTCAACAAAAAAAGATGGTTTAATGGATTGAAATACTAAACAACCATTTTGTGTTTTGATATCACATTGAAAAATAATTTGCTAATTATAATTTGTACGAATAAACCTACCTGTCTTCTTTTAAAAACCATGAAACAGCTTCTTCAATTGCTATTTTTATTGGCGTTTGAGGGAGCCTGAGGTTTTTTACTGCCTTATCGGCGGAATAGTAATTGCCAATACTCAGGATTTGCATATTTGTATAGCTTACTGCTGTATCCACCCCAAAATACCTTATCATGCTTCCTGCACATCCGGCAAGCAGAAGCAGGTACTTTGGAATTGTCACCATAAACGGCTTTTTTCCGGTAACTTCGGCCATTTTAATGTAGAAATCCCTGAAGGTAAGGTTCTCATTTGCAAGTAGGTAGCATTCACCGTTCTTTCCGGATTCTATGGCATTGCAGATGCCTGTTGCGGCATCTTTCACATGTATGAAATTTTTACCGCCGGGGGGGATGAACAATACTTTTTTTCCCAGAGCCCTTAAAATTATGCGGTTGGAGCTAATTTTAAAATCATTGGGGCCAGTCATGAAGGTGGGGTTGACAACAGTTACACTGGTTCCTGTTCCTTTGAATGCATCCAGAACATTACTCTGAGCTTCAGATTTGCTTACTGCATAACCCGACCGGGTAAAAGGGTATTTCATGGGAAGTGTCTCATCTCCCGGCCGTGATTTGGTGCCATAACCAAAAGTATTGGCAGTGCTTACATAAATTACTTTTCTAACCTTATGCTCCAGGGAGGCAGTAATGATATTTCGTGTGCCGCCGACATTCACTTTTTCATATATATGGTAGCCGGCAACAGATTGACCGGTAGCAGCTGCTATATGAATTATAATTTCACATCCCCTGGCTGCTTCCATAACATCCTTTTCTTCGGTAATGTTTCCGTAAAAAGGGGTGAGGTTTGCATGCCCTGAATGAAGCCGCGCTGTTTTCCTTAGCATGCCCCTGACAGAATACCCCTTTGAAATAAGTTCATTTATGGTATTGCATGCAAGAAAACCGTTTGCTCCTGTTACAAGAACTCTCGACATGGGCTGATTACTGGTTTTGTGTGGGCAGTGTTTTTTTAACCTGTTTTGTTATCAATGGCAGTCTTATCCATATCGGAACGGTTTTCAATACCAGCCAGCTCAGGTTATTGAGCCATCCGATTATGATCAGTGATTTGTGCCTGAAAAGTTTGTTGATAGATCTTGCAGCAACGTATTCGGGAGTGAGCAGGCCGAATTTACCAAAAAAGCCGTGGCTTTTGATTCTTTTTGTTACCTGCACATTTGTTTTCATCGGACCGGGATGCACAACACTCACAAATACCCCCGTGCCTTTTAATTCCTGGTAAAGCCCCCTGGTAAAATACAATACGAAAACCTTAGTGGCCGGGTATATGGTTTTGTAACCTATGGGACTGAATGAGGCCATGCTGGATACATTTAGTATCCAGGCTTTCTTATGGGATTTGAGTTCAGGCAGCAGCTGGTGTGTTATTAGCGTCAATGCCCTTATATTGAGCGATATCATGTTATCCAGGTATTCAGCTTCGGCATGTTCAAATTCTTTTGAACCACCCATACCCGCATTGTTTATCAGGATATTTATGCTGTAATTATCCCGGGCCCATCCGGTAAGTTTGGCAATACTGTCGTGTTCAGTCAGGTCGGTTTCGAAATAATCGCATTTGATTCCATATATTTTTTTCAGGTATTCGCAGAGTTCCGGCAAACCATCGCCGGGAAGAGCTACCAGCAAAACATTTATTTGTTTCTGTGCAAGCTCTATGGCAAATGCCCTGCCCAGTCCCCTGCTTGCACCGGTAACAAGGGCGTAGACAGGTGCTGTATCTGTTGCAGGGTCATTATCGGGTTCAATATTTTTTTCCATGACAAAAATTATGCTAACAACTCAGTAAAATGCAAAAAACAATGTGGTCAGGCTTTTGTCTGTAAGATTGTACCATTTACATCTTAATAAACACAAATTTATAAAACTTCTTTTATCCATTTTTCATTATCAATCATCCATTACAATATTTTTAATAATTGACCGGAGAAATTTTATTTTAAATTGTCTGGTCGAATCCGCAAGTAATAATTGCTCGTTTCACAAAATACAATGAATTTTACATCTGATGTCTTAAAGAAATAGAATAACTGATTGCATGTAAAATCGACTGAAAGTCAAAATATTTGTTATAGTAATATCCATCGTGTTGAAAAAACCAATAATTCTATGGTTTATGAATAATAAAAACTAAATTTGAAATGATGCTCATATAATTTAACTGATAAAATTGATAATATCATGGCAAGACCAGTAACGTTATTCAGCGGACAATGGGCCGATCTTCCCATTGAAACCATGTGTCAGAAGACCAAAGAATTCGGGTATGATGGTATAGAACTCGGATGCTGGGGTGATCACATGGAGATCGATAAAGCTGATCAGGCATATTGTGATCAGCGCCGGGAGCTTCTTAAAAAATATGATCTTCAATTATTTACTATTTCTTCTCATCTTGTCGGTCAGGCAGTGTGTGATATTCCCGACCAGAGGCATAAAGCCGTACTACCCGATTACATATGGGGAGACGGCGATCCTGAAGGTATAAGACAGAGAGCGGCCAGAGAAATTATTAAAACAGCAGAAGCTGCCGGTCGCTTAGGGATAGAAAATGTTGTCGGCTTCACAGGAAGTTCCATCTGGCATTTGCTTTATTCTTTCCCTACAGTGCCCCGCGAAATGATAGATGAAGGATACAGGGATTTTGCAAGCAGGTGGGGACCTGTATTCGACGAATTCAAAAAGCTCGGAATTCGTTATTGCCTGGAGGTTCATCCCACTGAAATTGCCTTTGACATTGTAACCGCCCGGCGGGCGCTTGAGGCCGTTGATTATCATCCGGCATTCGGATTTAATTACGATCCCAGTCACCTCGGATATCAGGGTGTGGATTATGTAAAATTTATCTATGATTTTTCAGACAGGATCTATCATGTACACATGAAGGATGTCCACTGGAGCGATGTGCCGATGGATATAGGTGTTTTCGGAGGACACACTGAGTTTGGAGACCATCGCAGGTGCTGGAACTTCAGGAGTATAGGTCGCGGAAGGATTGATTTTGAGAGCGTTATTCGTGCACTGAATGATATAGGCTATAACGGGCCTCTTTCAGTTGAATGGGAAGACAGCGGAATGGACAGGGAACATGGTGCGGAAGAATCATGTGAGTTTGTGAGAGCCGTGGATTTTGAGCCGTCTACTATTGACTTTGATGATGCATTCGGTAAGGAATAATTTAATAAAGATAAATCAGATTAACCTGTCACAAAATTGAAGAGATATGGACAGAAGAAATTTTATTAAACATTCCGGACTGGCTGTTGCCGGAATGGGGCTGATGACCTCACCTTTCAATGTTTCTGCATCTGTTCTTGGAGCGAATGAAAAGCTTACCTGCGGGGTTATGGGGATAAGGGGCATGGGGTTTTCCAACATGCAGGCCTTTCTCCGGCAACCAAATACAGAATGTGCAGCTATTTGCGATGTTGATCGCAATGTGCTTGAAAAAAGGGTTGCCGAGACTGAAAAGATCCAGGGAAAAAAGCCCAGGGCCTAT
>PXAP01000096.1 GCA_003567115.1 Bacteroidota bacterium | reverse complement strand
GTTGAGATAAGCCGGGACGGGAAAACCATCTATTTTTTCTGGTCACCCACGGTAGAGGGCACAAATGAAGAGTTGCTCCACATTCATACCGGCACATACTACGCCGAAAGGGTTGGAGATGATCCCGGACTGTTCACCAATCCGCGCTTTTTTGACCTTCAGAAAGGAGCTGAAGGTGGTTCAGTAGACGGAAGTCCCAGCTTTACTCCTGATGGCGCTTATGTTTATTTCCATTCCACACGTGCCGAAAACCTGGGTTACCAGCATTCACCGCCTACAGATGACTATCTCGACATATATGTTGCACCGATTATTAACGGCGAGCCTGGTCCTGCCGTTAACCCGGGAGAACCGGTAAACTCGATTTATCTTGATGGAGAACATGCTCTCAGCCCGGACGGATCGCAGTTGTTCCTCACTTCAACCCGGCCCGGTGGACTGGGAGGTCCCGATATCTGGGTGTCAACAAAAACTGAGGGTTCATGGTCAGAACCTGTAAATCTCGGAGCGCCCGTAAATTCAGAAGAATGGGACGGACAACCGGGATTCGCTGCCGGCGATCCGAACACCATGTACTTTGTTTCCAGGCGTGACGGCCCTTCAAGCATTTACCGCTCAACCTTCAATGGAGAAAACTGGAGCGAACCTGAAATGGTTATCACCGGCTATGTTGGTGAACCTTCACTCGTGGCAGACGGCAGCTTAATGTACTTTGTTCATGTACTGGTAGACGACGACGGGGTATTCGGCTCCAACATCTGGTATGTAAAACGCACAAGTGAAAAATAAGTGTAGATGCTTGATAACGGGGAGGTAAATACATCCATCATTATATGTGTCTTGCTCACGGATAAACAGTATGCTGCCAACTGATGCTTCTGCCAGTGTGACCTGAGCTTTTTCTGAAATGCCAGCGGATCATCAAAGAATACAATGTTCTGAAACTCATCAACACACAGGATTATCCTGAATCCTTTAACCACAGCATTTTTTCCGGCTTTTAAATTTGAGTTTACTCCAAAAAGTCAAAAATGATGATTTTTCAAAAATTTCAATTCTTAATGATTTGATAATCTATGGTTTGAAAAATTTGATTTTACTGATTTTTGCCAAAGAATACTTTATAGAGTGGACTCAAATTTAGGTGATTATAAATATTTTATTAAAGTCATCAACATGACAGTAAATTTCGATATTTTTATCCTCGAGTGTTTCCATGAATTCTTCTTTTTTTGTCAGGTTGTTATAACAAATTAAGGAAGAATCCATCTTATTATAGACTTAACATCCAGATAGTTATCATAAAATAATGCATTATGTTGTTAGTAACCAACTACTTAAATAAGGCTCTTATATTAAACTCACATAAAATTATCTAATTATGGGAGAACAGGGAATCAATATGAAAAAAGAAGGCATCAGCCGCAGGGATATCTTGAAAATGGCAGGCCTTACCGCCGCAGGAGTCGGATTATTCGGTCACAATGCCATGGCTGACGAAGCAATTGTTAAACCTGTCAGCGCAAGACCCCAAAAAAAAATCAAGATCAGCTTTATCGGAGGGGGCAGTCAGCACTGGGCACCCAGGATTATCAGAGACATTGTCAATAAACCCGAATTACAGAATGTCAGGATCGATATTGCACTGTTGGAAATTCATATGGGTAGGGCACAGGCTATTCATGACCTGTTCCTGGCTACATTCCGGGAATGGGGAGTTGAAGACCGTGTGAGAACTTTTCCTACACTTGATCCGGAAGAAGGGCTGTCAGGAGCTGATTTTATTATTATTGCTATTTCAACCGGCCGGTTGGAGGCAATGTCATATGATCTTTCAATTCCTGAAAAATACAGCATCTATCAGCCTGTCGGGGACACCTGTGGTCCCGGTGGATGGGCAAGGAATATAAGGAATTTCGCCGTATTTCATGATTATGCCCTGAAGATAAAGAAGTTTGCGCCAAATGCCTTTGTCCTTAATTATTCGAATCCACTGGCCGCGCTTACAAAAATTCTTGCAAATGAGCTGGGTGATCATCGTGTTGTCGGTCTGTGCCATGGGTTATTTGAAAACTACACTTTCCTGCAAAGGCTCTTTAATCTTGAAAGAGAAGAGCAGATCAAAGTTTTATTCGGAGGTATGAATCATTTTTTCTGGATAATGGATCTCAGGATCAATGGAGAAGATGGATATCCTCTTTTAGATCAAAAGCTTAAATCATTGCACAAACTTCCTGAGTCTGAAGCTGACATAATGGGCTATATTTCTAACAGGGCACTGATGATGGAACTTTACCAAAATTATGATCTGCTGCCATATGTTGGTGACAGGCATACATGTGAATTTTTCGGATGTTATATCACAGATCTTAAAATGATGGAACGTTTCAGGCTGGTAAGAACATTTATCAGCGACAGGGAGGCAGGATTTGAACGTGCTGCAAGGAATATACAACGGTGGACCGCCAATCCCGGCGAATTAAGCAAGCAGCCTTCAAGGGAGACTG
>PXAP01000134.1 GCA_003567115.1 Bacteroidota bacterium | reverse complement strand
GTCGAGTCCTCCAAGCCGAAAAAGGTCAAGGGGATCACTCCCGAGGCGATGGCGCGGATGGAACAGGAACTGGCCCGGTTGCAGGAGGGCATCGGCTCGATCCAGGACACCTATGGCGAAGATCACCTGCATCTCACGGTCATCAAGGGATACGTCGGCAAGCTTCTCGGAAACGCGCGGATCGTGCGGTATCTGGCGCAGAACCATCCCGAGTTTCTCGGCGAATTCCAGGCGATCACCGAGATCACGCCGGCAGAGGCCGCCGACGCCGATTGACAGGGCGTCAGCGGAGTATGGGGACCCGGACCCAGATCAAGCGCGGGGACCGCGGGAGACGCCGGACTGTGGGCCGGATCAAGCGCGGCGGTGGGGATGGCGGCGAACCCGCTCGGAGCCCACCAGGCTGGCTCGAGTTTTCGCCGGCCGCGTGGCCGCTCTTGCGGCTGCGTTCAATCGGGGCGTGTCGGAGACCGGGCCACTTCGGCACGCCCACCCCCTTTTCTCGCGCGATCGCTTCCGCAGCCTGAACAGCGCATGACAAAAGTGTCACGCGAGATGTCCGACAAGTGCATCGAAGGCCCGGCAGGCGCCGCCCGAGAGGGCCGCCGACGGGCGGGCATGAATCTCGCCATTCTTCGCAACTGCGGCACCTTTGCGCGGCCTTCCTCAAGGTGCTGACTTGCCTCTCTTTTTCTTTCACGCCTTCGTTGTCCCGCAATCCCGTGAGTTGTGAAGAAAGGAGACGAAGATGAAACCAACCTGCTTGAACCAGAAAGAACTGGCCGAACGCTGGACCATTTCGCACCGGACCCTGGAGCGCTGGCGGTGGGCCGGTGAGGGTCCTGCCTATATGAAGATCGGGGGACGCGTGGTTTACCGCGTCGCCGATATCGAGGCTTTTGAACGCGAAATGATGAAGGGAACGATTGAGCAAGGCGTTCCCGCCTCCTGACCTCGACTTCTGCCTCCCAGACGCAAGTCAAGCTCCGACGCTTGGATTTGCGCCGTATTTCGATTGCGCCATCATCCCGGCTCGGCTAGCCTCGGGCCAAGCCCAGAAAATAGGTGCGCATAGTTATCGTGCGCACTACCCGAGCCGGGGAGCGTGATGGACAACAACAGGTCGGAACTGCGCTGGGGCGTCGAGCAGCGCCTCGAGTTCATCGAGTTCCGCCTGTTCTGGGAGGGACATGTGAACCGCAGCGACCTGATGGAGCAGTTCGGGATTTCGGTGAACCAGGCGTCCACCGACCTGAACCGCTACATCGGCTTCGCGCCGGACAACATGACCTACGACAAGAGCGCACGGACCTATGTGCGCGGCTCGGACTTCAAGGCGCGGTTCCTCGAGCCCGACGCCGGCCGCTACCTCGCGCAGCTGCGCTCCTTGGCGGATGGCATCCTCGACCGCGAGGATTCCTGGATCGCCAACCTCCCACCCTATGCGGCCGCCCCAACGCCGGTGCGTGGCGTCAAGCCTGAGACACTCCGCTCGGTCGTTGGCGCCATCCGCCGGTCCGAGGCGATTGAGGTGAAGTATCAGTCCCTGTCCAGCCCTGAGCCGCGCTGGCGCTGGATCGCGCCTCACGCCATCGCGTTCGACGGGTTTCGCTGGCACACGCGGGCGTTCTGCCTGACAGACGAGTGCTTCAAGGATTTCCTGCTGTCCCGAATGCTCAAGATCCGGGCTTCACGCGAGAGCGAAGTCTCGGCCGCCAACGACAGCGATTGGCATTCCGAGGTCACGCTGGAGATCGCCCCCCACCCCGATCTCTCGGAAACGCAGGCAAAGGTCATCGCTCTCGACTACGGCATGCGAGGCGGCAGGGCGAAGATCAAGGTCCGGCGCGCGCTCCTCTACTACGCACTCAAGCGGCTGGGGCTCGATACCGCCCCGGCTGCCAGGAAGCCGCAGGACCAGCAGATCGTATTGCTCAACACGGTTCATCGCGAGCATCAGGATTTGCAGAACCCAACAGACACATTCAGATCATGAGCGCACGCTCGGGCTGCTGAAAGATCGGATACGTCCAATGTCGTTTTTCGAAAGACCCATTCTCAACACGCCCTATGCCATGCCGACGCGCCATTGGGAGCTGGATGGCGAGGGGCGGCCAACGGACCGGATCATTGAGACACGCCGGCGCTCGGACCTCATTTCGGCAATGCCGCAATCGAAGAGCCGCAAGGGCGGTCAGCAGAATGAGCTGGATCTCAGCACCGAAGGCTTGGGCGGCCTTGGCATCGACTTCAACGTTACCGAGTTCGTCAACGAGATCCGGCGCGAGGTGGATGTATGGCGCGCGCTGCCGAACCCATCTCAATGGCAGGTATCGCCCACGACGCAGCGGCTCTTGCAGCATTGGCGCACCCTGCAAACCGACGAGAGTCAGACCATCCGCCCTTTCTTTTGCCAGCTGGAGGCGGTCGAGGTCGCGATCTGGCTGGCAGAGGTTGCGCCGAAGCTGGGCGCACGGGGCAAGCGGTTCAAGGCCCGTCTGGAAGCGGCAAACG
>PXAP01000219.1 GCA_003567115.1 Bacteroidota bacterium | reverse complement strand
TTCTTGTTTATTGTTAATTAATTTTCTGAAAAACAGATAAATAATTACAATAACAACCAGTACTATGAACACTTTGACGTAGGGTGTGTATATATACATACCTTAATATTAATAGATTAATTGCATGCGCTAATCCAAAACATTTTTAATTACCCTGAGCTTATGGGTGTATTGTTTAAGCGTGCTGTTATATATTCCCCTGTGATCTATTCTGTCAAGCCTTACCATTCCCGATGCATGAATTATTTGTCGATGGGCGGTTATTATCCCTGTATGAATGATTTCTCCCTGTTCATTATCAAAAAAAGCCAGATCACCCGGTTTTGCTTCACTGATATTGACATTTGTTCCTTTGTCAACCTGTTGGCTGGCATCTCTGGGAATTCTTATGCCAAAAAGTTTCACCACCGTCTGGGTTAGTCCGGAACAATCCATTCCGAAAGGATTTTTCCCTCCCCAAAGGTATGGTATATTTCTGAATATGAGAGCTGCCTGGCTGATATTTTCCCTTATGTTTTCATGTGGATAGAAGAGTGGCTCCTGCCGGCATTTAAACTGAATATCATTGATCCGGAAGGTGCTGCAGGCAGGATTATACTCATAAAGTAAACTTCCCGCAGGAATATAAAAAGGATATTTGCTTTCATTATTCACTACCGGTAAAAAAAGATTGCCCGGTATCCGGGGGCCAGAGTTAATAAAGGGTATGGCTGATTCTTTGGTAACTGGCTTCACCATAGGGCTGTATAGCCACCCCCGATAGCCATCCTGACATATTTCAATATAGCTCCATTTTTTCTGAGTTTCCAATACAATCACATATTCGCCAAACAGCAGCTGAGTGACCATTTCCTCTTTCTCCGAAGGAGATGATCGTACGGGAACAACCGGTAATATGGATACAGCATATTGCATACAATAAATTGAATAATTTAACCCTGTTCAAATTTATTGTTAAAGCGAAATATACTAATTTAATTATAATCCTGTTATATTACTTTTCAAATCCACATGGTATTTTATGGTTCTACTTTTATTTTTTGACATGGTATTAGAAAGGGTTCGATGAAAAAAATATGTAGGTTTGTTTTTTAGTTATTTTGTTATAAATATATAATACCGTGAAAAAGATAGTCCGATTATTTAAACAGTATTATAACAGCATCAGTGTTGTTTCACTTTTCTTGATTACTGCACTGGTCATACTTTATTTGCTTCCCCGGGAAGGAAAATTCAGGTATGAATTTCAAAGAGGCCGTCCATGGATGCACGAAACTCTGATTGCCCCTTTCAATTTTCCAATCTATAAAACAGAAGCTGAGCTGAAAGCAGAAAGAGACAGTGTGATGGCAGATTTCCGCCCCTATTTCCGTCATGATACTTTGGTATATGATTCTGTTGCATCTGTCCTTAAAGATTACCTGGATAGAAGAATGGAACTTTTTATCGACGAACATGATATTCGGAATGGACAGCAGGAGTCTTTTGATCAATCAGAAAACCAGAGCTTTAATAGCATTGCAAATCAGTTTTCCTCTTTTAGTATAGATTTGCTGAAACAAATATATGAGATGGGAATAATCGCTCCGGGAGCAACATCTGACCGGATATTTGCAGAAGATCTGGAATCAATAATAATTATACGGAATAATATAGGAATTAGAACTTCTCCCGGAGATTTTTACACTCAAAAAACAGCATATGAGCATCTGACAAACAATATTAATAAATGGATGTCAGAAAGATTTGGGGATAATTCCCAAAATCTGGTTGCTTTTTTCAATACCATGGATTACAGTGAATTTATTCATCCTAATTTATATTATGACCGGGAAATGACCGAGAGGGTACGTCAAAGCATGCTTGATAATGTTTCACATGCCAGGGGTATGGTTCAGGCGGGAGAACGTATTGTTTCCAGGGGGGACCTTATAACCGGTGATATTTTTCAGATACTTGAATCACTGAAGAGGGAATATGAAGCACAACTGAGAGGAGCAAACCTCAATCTCGTATTGCTGGGACAGTTTATACTGGTATTTTCTCTGGCAATAATTTTTTATCTTTTCCTCTATCATTTCAGGCGTGAGATACTGGATAATGTCCGTAAAACCCTGTTTATACTTTTTCTATTTGTTTTAATGGTTTCCGTATCAATTTTACTTATAAGGTTCAGCCAGATTAATTTCTACATTGTTCCCTTTGCTATTGTTCCCATTATTATAAGAACCTTTTATGATGAGCGGCTTGCATTGTTTATGCATACTATAATTATGCTGCTTGTCGGCTTCTTTGCCCCCAACAGTTTTGAATTCGTTTTTCTCAATTTTGTAATAGGGATTGTGGCAATATTCAGTCTTACCAATCTGTACCGGCGCAGCAAACTGTTCTATACAGCAGTGATAATAGTTTTTTCCTATTCAATTCTTTATTTTGGAATAGCCATAATCCAGGAGCGCAGTATTACTGCAATTGAATGGATGAACTTTGCCTGGTTTGGAGGTAACGGACTACTGGTTCTAACAGCTTATCCCTTACTTTATATTTTTGAAAAAACTTTTGGGTTTATTTCCGATGCCACACTTATGGAGCTTTCTGATACCAACCAACCCCTTTTACGTAAGCTGGCAGAAGAGGCGCCGGGAACTTTTCAGCATTCAATACAGGTAGCCAATCTTGCCGAAGCTGCCATTTATGATATTGGCGGCAACCCTCTTCTGGTGAGAACAGGGGCTCTTTACCATGATATCGGAAAGATGTCAAATCCTGTTTATTTTACAGAAAATCAGACTTCCGGGTTTAATCCGCACGATTTACTTGAATTTGAGGAGAGTGCTCAATTGATAATCTCACATGTAACCAAAGGGGTTGAAATGGCAAAAAAGAACAATTTGCCGGAGCAGATCATCGATTTTATCCGTACTCACCATGGAACAACACATGCTAAATATTTTTACAGGTCACATCTGAAAAAATATCCCAATGATGAAGTGGATTTGCAAAAATATACTTATCCCGGACCAAAGCCATTCTCCCGGGAGACTGCAGCTTTGATGATGGCCGATTCCGTGGAGGCAGCTTCCAGAAGCCTTAAGGAAATCAATATAGAATCAATAAATGCATTGGTAGAAACCATTATAAACAATCAGGTCAGTGAAGAGCAATTCAGTGAAACAGAAATAACCTTCAGGGATATTTCAAGAATAAAGGAGATTTACAAAAATAAGCTGCGCAATATCTATCACGCCAGGGTTGAATACCCTGAATAGTTTTGTTCTACCAGCGCATATCTATCACCTCCACCCCGGGATGATCGTTTTCATCGAATCTGAAAAATGAATCGGTCAAATGCACGGTATTATCATAATAATTTACCAGAAAAGTATACCTGTTACCATCTTTTCCGGCAATTACGGCTGAATGTAAAAAGTATTTATCCCGGTATATAAATAGCTTTACAGTATGAAAATTATGATCCAGTTCCACCGGGTGGAGATCTATTTCATAAAGCCTTGCCCCCTCTTGGTTTGTTTCTCCGATCAGCTTGTATTTGAATTCCTCATCATAAAGGGTAAATAGCTTTACCGGATTGGACATTAATCCCTCCTGCTCATCAGGGTCACTTATTATAACTTCATTTACATCTTTCATTAAGGTGTATACTGAAGTTCCGTCAAACCATGATTCCATATCCATTACATTTAGCCTGTATTTGTCTCCCTTCATTGTTAGTTGTCCGT
Source organism: Bacteroidota bacterium (assembly GCA_003567115.1). Classification (GTDB taxonomy): domain Bacteria; phylum Bacteroidota; class Bacteroidia; order Bacteroidales; family PUMT01; genus PXAP01. The sequence continues at coordinate 7,612 of PXAP01000219.1, read as the reverse complement.
CAAATTCTTCAATTGTATCATCCCTTAGCCTTGACATGATAATGGTGAAATCTATTGATAAGGATGGGGCTGACAAGATTTGTCCGGAAAATTCATCAAGTATCCTTCCTGCTCTTTCATCATCTTGGGCGTTTAACAATGTGCCAAAGCAGGAATAGATAACAATGATCAGGCCTGCAAGTATATTTAATTTCATTCTCGAATTATTTTTTATTCTTAAAGTAGTTCAAACCCCGACCCTCCGGGTCGGAAACAACAAATACCATAAGATACTCCGGGGCTTTGCCCCGGGATAGTTCATTTGTCCATTTCGTTCAATAACTGTTCCAAACTGTATTCATTCTGCACTAAAACCTGTCTGGCCTTACTGCCTTCAAAAGGGCCGACAATTCCTGCGGCTTCCAGTTGATCTATTATTCGGCCGGCCCTGTTGTAGCCAATTGAAAATTTTCTCTGTATAAGTGAAGTGGAGCCTTGCTGGTGCATTACAACCAGTCTGGCGGCTTCATCAAAAATATCATCCCTTTTTCTCAGGTCAACTTCAGCAGATTCGGTTTCGTTTTCATCAACATATTCAGGAAGGTAATGGGCAGATGGGTATCCGTTTTGTGACCCGATAAATTCAGTTATCCGGTCAATTTCAGGTGTATCGATAAAGGCACATTGGAGCCTTATCATCTCACTTCCGGCAGTTATCAGCATATCGCCCCTTCCAATAAGCTGATTGGCGCCGGGTGTATCAAGAATCGTTCTGGAGTCCATCATTGATGTTACCCTGAAAGCTATACGACTGGGAAAGTTTGCCTTTATAACTCCTGTGATAATATTTGTTGTGGGACGCTGTGTGGCTATTACAAGATGAATTCCTATAGCTCTTGCCAACTGCGCCAGTCTTGCGAGAGGTGTCTCTATTTCACGTCCCGCTGTCATTATAAGGTCGGCAAATTCATCTATGATAACCACAATATAGGGCAAATAGCGGTGGCCTTTTTCCGGGTTGAGCCGCCTGGCAACGAACTTAGCGTTATATTCCTTTACATTTCTTACATGTGCCTCTTTGAGAAGATTGTACCTCCGGTCCATTTCTATTGTAAGCGACTGCAGCGTGTGAATTACCTTCTGGGTGTCGGTAATGATGGCTTCTTCCGTATCAGGCAGTTTTGCAAGATAATGTTGTTCTATTTTTGAATAGACTGTCAGTTCTACCTTTTTGGGATCTATAAGGACAAATTTTAATTGTGCAGGATGTTTTTTATATAAAAGCGAAGTAAGTATGGCATTAAGACCTACGGATTTTCCCTGTCCGGTTGCTCCGGCAATCAAGAGATGAGGCATACGTGTAAGGTCAACCGAATATGTTTCGTTCGATATTGTTTTGCCTAAAACAATGGGTAGTTCATGTTTTGACTCTTGAAATTTTACTGAGCTGATGACCGAGCGCATTGTTACTATTTCCGGATTTTGGTTAGGGACCTCAATACCGATCGTTCCTCTTCCGGGAATCGGGGCAATAATTCTTATTCCCAATGCTGAAAGATTTAGTGCAATATCATCTTCAAGGTTCTTTATCTTTGAAATACGAATACCCGGGGCCGGTACTATCTCGTATAGGGTTACTGTGGGCCCTATGGTGGCAGTAATTTTATCTATCTGGATTTTATAATTGCCCAGGGTCTCAACTATCCGGTTTTTATTGTTTATCAGCTCTTCCTTACTGACCGGGGTTTCAGTCGATTTGTATTGTTCCAGAAGATTTATGGGGGGGGATTTAAATGAAGGAAGATCAAGGGTCGGATCATAGTCCTTAAGAGTCTGTGTATTGATCATCTCTTCCGAAGAGCTTTGCTCATCAGCTTTTTTTTCTTTTATCAGCAGCCTTACACTGCTTTGACCATCATAATTATCATTCTCCTTATTGTATACGCTTTTATTATGGACTTCAGAGTCCTCATTGTCAATTTCAAACAACTCATCTCCGGGCAGATTGGTTGCACCGGTTATTTCCGGATTATCTTCTGCATCGGGAACTGTGACCGGATCGGTTTTTGTTTTGCCGGCAGGGTCAGATTTTTTGATTCTTATTTTTTGTGCAAGGTTTTTAAAAAATATCGATGAATTTTTTACCGAGAAAAGGAAATAGGAAAACAGAAGCAGAATAATTAAAAAGGCTGTTCCTGTTTTTCCTATAAAGGCATTAAGCCATTCTGCCATATAATATCCATGCGCACCACCTGGACCGCTACCAAGAAAACCTGCTGCATCTCCGAAGATGTAACCGAGTGTTAATGATATAAGTATAGCTCCGGTAATTGTTATTCTAAATGTTCTGCCCAACGGTGTCAGCCTGACCCTGATTAATTTAAGCCCAGTTATGATCAAAAGAAACGGAACACTGAATGATGCTATTCCAAACCATTGGTTTATAAAAAGTGATGAAAACCATGCACCTGTTTTTCCTGCCCAGTTTTCAACCCTGATATCCGGATTTGATATTATTTTTTCCCATTCAAAACTTTGATCGGTTTTCCATGTAAAAAAATAGGATACGAAAGATAATGTAAGAAAGAGGGCGAATATCAGAATAAAACTGCCCAGGGAAAGCCTGAAACGTTCATCATTGAAATATCCGGAAATTCCTTTTGCTTTTTTTCCGGTATTTTTCTTGGATATTGCCATAATAATCTGTCAGTGAGGTAAATTTACTTTATATGAAAAAAATCTGTAAAAGCCTTTTTAAAAATAGATTTAGCATGATTAATTCATAAACTTGGAGATTCTCTTGAGCCTTTGAACTTTGGTGACCAATTTTTAGCTACAAAGATACCATAACGCTCATTTTCATCAAAATGCAAATATTTATGAATTATATGATGTTAGATCCCTTTTTGCCTGTAAAATTGCAAAATTTTATTTAAGATCTTCCTTTTTTTAATAATAACAAAGCAGCTTTTTGATTTTGGGTATTTATAAACTTCCATATAAATAAAAAAATTATTATAGTTTTGTATGTTTATGTTTATCCGGCATGTAAGTGACTGTTTATGCAGTAAATAGCTATATAATGGACCGGGGGTATAAACTTATTGTTAAAATTTAATATTTTACATCATGGCTTTTAATCTGAAAAATCGTCATTTTCTGAAGTTACTTGATTTTACACCACAAGAGATTAAATTTCTACTGGATCTGTCTGTAACTCTAAAAGCGGCAAAATATGCCGGCATTGAGCAGCAGCAGCTAAAGGGTAAAAACATTGCACTGATTTTTGAAAAAACATCAACTCGTACCCGTTGTGCATTTGAAGTAGCTGCTTTTGACCAGGGAGCAAGTGTCAGCTACCTTGGCCCGGGTGGTACACAAATAGGGCATAAGGAGTCAATGAAAGATACTGCAAGGGTTTTGGGTCGCATGTACGATGGTATTGAATATCGTGGCTTTGGCCAGGAGATTATAGAAGAGCTTGCAGAATATGCCGGTGTACCCGTCTGGAACGGCCTTACAAATGAGTTTCATCCAACACAGGTCCTTGCCGATATTCTTACTATGATGGAGCATTCTGATAAACCTGTTGAGAATATAGCATTTTGTTATCTTGGTGATGCAGGAAATAATGTGGGTAATTCACTTATGGTCGGGGCTGCAAAAATAGGTATGGATTTCAGGGCTGTTGCTCCGCCTGAATGTCAGCCGGATAAGGATCTGGTTGATAATTGCCGCGGGCTTGTAAAAGAAACCGGCGGGAAAATAACAGTTAGCGATAATATTAAAGAGGCTGTCAGGGGTGTTGATTTTCTTTATACAGACGTATGGGTATCAATGGGTGAGCCCGAATCTATTTGGGAGAAACGGATCAATTTGCTCAAGCCCTTTCAGGTAAACAAACAGGTGTTTGAATGGACAGGTAACCGGGAGGTTAAATTTTTGCATTGTCTGCCGGCTTTTCATAATCGTGACACACAGGTGGGAGAGGAGATATTTCAAAAATATGGACTTGATTCTATGGAAGTAACTGAAGATATTTTTGAGTCTGTACATTCCGTTGTTTTTGACCAGTCTGAAAACAGGATGCATACCATAAAAGCCATTCTGGTTGCAACTCTTGGTCAATAGGCCAGACTTCATAAATTGAATTGATTTGTTTCTCCGGTCTCACCAGCTTCATCCTGATAAATTTGCTTCGTTGCTCTAACCAGCTTCGTGCTTAGAAACTGGCTTCTTTGGTCTCACCTGCTTTCTCTTCAGAGATTGGCTTTGCCGATCCGCCGGCTTTACCTCGAGAGGTTTGCTTTGCCGATTCCACCCGCCTCATTTTTGAGATATTGGCTTCTAAGATTTTCCCTTGCATAATGTTAAGCGGAAATATTAAGGTTTATTTAATCTGTATAAATTATAATTAGTAACTTGTTTAACAATGTGTTACAATTTATTATTTAGCATATTCAGCTTTTAAATTCATTTTATTTTGTGTAAATTAGTAACATAGGGATTTATATATCGGAACTCTGTACAGGGTACTTCATTACTGCGAATTTTCAGCCGGAAAGAAGTTTAGTGCAAGTTTTGTTGCAGTTTTTTTTATTTGTTTTTTTGGATTTAAACATTAATTCATAACTTGTTATTAATTTTAATATATGATTTGTTGTAAGTACAAAACTTTCAGCTATGACAATTTATATCGGGAATATCCCTTATTCCATGAAAGAAGCCGATATCGAGCAGTTGTTTGCCGAATTTGGAGCAGTCATGTCAGTAAAGATTATTACTGATAAATTCACTCACAGATCAAAGGGTTATGGTTTTGTAGAAATAGAAAATGAGGATGATGCTGAGAAAGCTATCGAAGGACTTAATGGCAAGGAGGTCCTGGGGAGGAACCTTAAAGTCAGTAAGGCTAATCCAAGAAAAAATCATTGATTGATTTATTCAATAAATGATTTCGGTAAAGGCCTGTAAGTATATCTTTAACCGGTTTAAAGATGTTTCTTTTCAATGTTACCTGAACAGAATTCATTCCTTTCTAATTTGGAATTCAGCCATATTTTCTTCCGGATACAGTAACCGAACAGCAATTACCTGTCAAAAAGTCAGGCATTTACCTGATATACCCCAATAACTCAAAATTAAAATATCTATTACCAGGTAAACTTAAAGGTCTCATTTTTATCCCTTTGGCAGTTGATTAAATATTTTAACCAGGTATAAAAAGGTTCATTTGTTATCAATACTACAAATGGCTGTTTTTTTAGGTTTAGACATTAATACATTACAATTTGTGTCGATTGCGTAACTTCCTTCTTGGTTGCTTATTTTTTATATATTGTGTAACTTCCTTTTTGGTTGCTTATATTCAATGTTTTAATCAAGCATTCATTTATGGACAATAATTAACATTTTTTTTCATGTTACTTTTCATATGGCTGTATTACCTGATATTTGGAGACTATTTAATAATTTCGGTAATCGTTGCTTTTAAACTAAACCCTTATTTACATTAATGATTTAATTATTACAGGTTATGAAAAATTTATTCAGTGAGAGATTTGGAGCAGAAGCTATTAATACTTTTGCCAATTGGATAATTACCGAACTGCCCGGATTAATAATTATCCTGGTTTTGTTTCTTGTGGCTTTAAAAATAGCCGGTGTTTTTTTCAACAGGCTGAAAAAGTCCCTGATCGACCGGGCTGCTAAAAGTAAAGATGTCGATACAGAAGAAGCCACAAAACGTATTAATACTTTAATAAGGATTACCCATAAATCGGTTTTAATTTTACTATGGGCAGTATTTATTATGCTGATTCTACAGAAGGTTGGTGTTAACATTGGTCCTATACTGGCAAGTGTAGGTATCCTTGGGCTGGCTATTGGTTTTGGTGCACAGGAGCTGGTAAGGGATTTTATTTCAGGATTTTTTATTATCCTTGAAGATCAGATTCGTACCGGTGATGTTGCCATCATAAATGGAACAGGTGGCATTGTCGAAGATATAGAGCTTAGAATTATTACCCTTCGGGATTTTTCCGGCACCGTACATATTTTTCAAAACGGTAAAATCAGTAGTTTGTCGAATATGACAAAAGACTGGTCTGCAATGGTATTTGATATAGGAGTGGCTTACAAGGAGGATACACAAAAGGTGATGGATATAATTAAGCAAGTTGGAGATGAGCTTAAAGATGATCCCGATTTTAAAAATGATATTATTGAGCCGATAGAGGTTTTTGGGCTGAACGAATTTGCCGACAGTGCAATAGTAATCAAAGCCCGTATTAAAACCAGACCTATTAAACAATGGAGTGTTGGCCGGGAATACCGGAAACGACTGAAGATTGCCTTTGACCATAATAATATTGAAATACCATTTCCGCACAGAACTGTTTACTGGGGCGAAAAGATTAATCCTTTAAAACTGGATATCAATAAAATACCCGATAAACTAAAGAAGTAAACCAATATGACTTTACTTACCGAATAATTTTTTCAGGTAAAACATATAATCAGCCCTTGTAAATGTGAACATAATTTCAATTTAAGAATTAAATCAGCCAAGGTAACTCTTTAGTAATTTATTCTTTGAAACATGGCTTAACCTGTTGATTGCCTTCTCTTTTATTTGTCTTACACGCTCACGGGTAAGGTTAAAGGTTTCACCTATTTCTTCAAGGGAATGGGGGTGCCTGTCATTAATCCCAAAGGAGAGCCTGACAATATGTGCTTCCCGTTCCGTAAGAGTTGACAATACTCTGTCAATCTCTTTTCTAAGTGATTCGTTAACTAATTCCCGGTCTGGTGCAGGGATGTCATCGGCAATCATTATATCGTACATGGTTCCTTCTTCATCGGCACTGACAGGTGCATCCATAGATATATGACGACCGGAAATTTTTAGTGCTTCCCTTACATCCTTGGGTGCCAGTTTCAGTACATGAGCTATTTCCTGCACAGATGGTTCACGTTCAAATTCCTGTTCCAATTCAGAAAAGGCACGGCTTATCTTGTTTATATAAACTATCCTGTTTAAAGGCAGACGCACAATTCTTGACTGTTCGGCAAGTGCCTGTAAGATGGACTGCCTTATCCACCATACTGCATAGGAGATAAATTTGAACCCCCTGGTATCATCAAAACGCCGGGCAGCTTTTATAAGCCCCAGATTCCCTTCATTTATAAGGTCGGGAAGACTTAATCCCTGGTTTTGATACTGTTTGGCAACAGAAATGACAAATCTCAGGTTTGATTTTATAAGTAGCTCGAGTGCCTTCTTATCTCCCTTTCTAACCTTTCCTGCCAGTTCTGCTTCATCTTCTGCTGAGATAAGCTCTATCCCGGCAATGTCTTGCAGATATTTTTCCAAAGAGGGGATACCTCTGTTCGTAATCTGCCGGGTGATTTTTAATTGACGCATTTGAAAAGACGATTTGTACTGTTTACCTTTTGACTGGTTGGTATATTCATATAACTTAATAAGGCTATCACTTATTATGAGGGAATCACTTCGATTTAACACAGGAATTTTCAAATTCTTTTTTTGGATAATTATTAATAAATTTCATGAATTGAATGGTTAATAACAAGGCGGACTGCTCTGCATAATCCCGGGGTAACTATTTTC
>PXAP01000245.1 GCA_003567115.1 Bacteroidota bacterium | reverse complement strand
TGTTGCATTAAAATCACGCGCATGCCTTAATTGTGTTCCAGCAACAACTGATAATCCAGCCGATTCAGCCATTTTGGCCGATGCCATTACAGATCTGGCACCTACCGGGTCTACAGCACAAGGCTTTTCAATAAAGGCGTGCTTCCTTGCCTGCACGGCTGCCTCGAAGTGCTCGGGCCGGAAATGAGGAGGAGTTGCCAAAATGACTACATCCACATCAGTATCCATGACGCGTTTGAAAGCGTCGAATCCCACAAAACAGTTTTGATCGGGTATATCAATATCATGTTGCTCTTTCAGTGAACTCCGGCTTATCTCAAGACGGTCGGGGAAAACATCTCCAAGTGCGGCTATTTGCAGATTTGGTCCGGCATTAATAAAGTTTATGGCTGCTCCTGTGCCTCTGCCACCGCACCCTATAAGCCCGGCCTTTAATAGTGGTCCGTCAGGAGCTCTTTCCAAAAACATGGGTGTTTCATATCTTTCTCTTTGTGTTGTACAGGAGGAAAGAAGATTTTTTGCCCCAACGGCACCTATAATGCTCAGGGCAGCAGCATTTTCAATAAACTTGCGCCTGCTTTGATATTTTGTTTTGTTTTTCATAAAATTGATGTTTGATATAAAGAGATCTCAAAAAGTTACTTGTTTAGGTGCCTTTGTCAGAAGATGCACCAGGTCTTAAAAGTCAAAATGGAGCAACGGCAATAACAGAGCCGACATGAGTATTATAAAACATGCCGGTCTGGCCAGGCACGGTTTTATAAAAGTCAGTTATTGTCAGCTTTAAGTTGTTATTATTATACAGCAAACCAATATGGTAAACATACAATTTTTTCATCTTAAATTAATAGCATACAGGAAAAAATATATTATATGAGAGACTAGTCAGCTTGTATCAGATAAAAATTTCAAATACAGGGCAATGCAACTTTACAGAGTACGATTTTAAAAAATAAAGTTATATGACTGGCCTCAAATACAGGCGAACATTTATTAATGGAATAACTTTAAAAAAAAGTTATTCCATAGCTGAACACTGGATTTGGAGAGATGTAATTGATAAGATTTCAATAAGTTATTTCCTGTAAGCCGGGAAAGGGTTTTCATATTCAATCCCGGGCTGTGGAATAATCCGGCCTGATTGCATAAAGCATAGCGGAACATATAAGACCGGTTAGCCTTTAACGGTTATGATGCTTGAAAAGGAAGGTTCTGCAAAACTGGTATTATCACGAAATGATGCCTCTTTTTTCTCCCTGTTTTTTTACTATTTTCGTATTATGTAATTCATCATATTCTATTTGTTATTAAAATAATATAAATCATGGAAATTGAACTTAAGAAACAATGCAAGTACGCAATGCTGGTTCCCACCAGCATGGGTATTCGTATTACGCCGGTTAACGGTCAGCCTGTTCATTGCAGCGACACTTTTAAAATGCATGCCACCAGTGCTGAAACAAACGTGGCAAGCGTTTCATCATTTTTGGGATTACCTGTAAAAGTCCTTACCACATTTGTTAAGGGTAGTCCGATAGCTCGGTTAATCAAAGATAATCTGGCAAGCCGTCACATGGACTATGAAGGTGTTGAACGTGATCAGGAAAGTCCGTGGGGATACCGTCATCAGATCAATATTGCAGACAGTGGTTATGGTACACGGGGACCAAGGGTATTCAACGACAGGGCCGGTGAAGTGGCCAGATCTTTAAATGTGAAGGATTTTGACCTGGATAAAATATTTGGAAAAGAGGGTGTGCAGGTCATGCACCTGTCCGGGCTTATCGGTGCTCTTTCCGCGGAAACCAGTAGCTTTTGCCTTGAGCTGGCACGGACTGCCAGGAAATACGGAACAAAAATTTCATTTGATTTGAATCACAGGGCTTCTTTCTGGAAAGGAAGGGAGAAGGAATTGAGAGAAATTTTTTCTGAAATAGCCAGTATTTCTGATATACTTATAGGAAATGAAGAGGATTTTCAATTATGTCTGGGTGTTGAAGGACCTGAGGCAGGTGGTAAGGATATAGGTGCCAAAATTGAAGGTTTCAAGGGAATGATAGAAAATGTGAAGAAATCATATCCAAATACTCAGGTTTATGCTACTACCCTGAGAGAGGTAGTAAGTGTGAATTCCCACCTGTGGGGTGCCATCATGTCGTACGGTGACAACTATCATGTAGTAGAGCCCCGTGAAATTATCGTTCTGGACAGAATTGGCGGAGGTGACGGATTTGTTGGAGGATTGTTATATGGTATTCTGAAAGGCTGGGAGGCAGAGAAATGGATTCAGTTTGGCTGGGCAACAGGAGCCCTGGCTGCAACGATGCTAACCGATTACGGCCAGCCGGCAGACGAAGACCAGGTCTGGAGTATCTGGAAAGGTAATCCCAGGGTGCAGCGGTAAACCACCATGGAACAATATCGATAGCAAACCAGTGATTGCTATCGGGTAAAACCGGGAATTTTCTGTTTTCCTTTGTGTCGGCTTTAATAACATACATATCTTTTAGCCGTAAATCGCAGATTAGTATTTAACCTCCGGTTGAAATGCCATGCTTTGTCCGGAATTTTATAGCAGAATATGGTGGATGAAATTTTAACTTAAAGTTGAATACTCATGCAATATCCTGTGCATTTAACTTTATTTGCCAGATGAGTATTTTCCCCGAAAGGAAAAACTAATCAGCGGAATGAGATTTTTTTAATCTCTTTTTCTACTGTGGGATAAAAATGGTAACTTTCTACTTTAAAAGACATATGGATTTCTGCTTACAGCTCAGAATCGCTTCGCTTTAACATAAAATTTTTTCATCCCACTTTATGTAATTCTGTGTGTAATTTAAGATGAAAAAATTTAATGAATATTTGTATCCGAAATTTGATATATTCTATAACTACTTTTTCAGAGAATATGGAAAAAAAAGAAATGGAATTTCCACATCAGCGGAAAACATTAATTGCAATTCATCCTTTTTTTGGTCCCGCGAATTCAAAAACACTTCAGGCTGAGATTAAACGTGAAAAATGTAAGGAACCAACATTTCCCGAATTAACTTCTTTTGTTCACCATTATTTTGATGGAAAGGGATTACAGGCAAAAGATATTAATGAAATAATGAACAAAAAATATTTTGTAGGATTCACCGGAATACTTTTCCTGCCGGGGAAAAAAGAGGTCTGCTTCATAGATCATCCCGCATTTGACCGTGGTTCGGTTGTCGATGTGTATGACCTGGAAACAAGATTAAGATTAAATGAAGCACGTGCCAGAATTTCACTTGAAAACGTTGAAACAGGATCTGTGCCCTGGGATGAAATAGCAAAAAACCCATTATTTATAGCCGTAGGTGGCGGGGAAGAAGGGGCTGAAAAACTTGCTGAGCTTGCATCCAGACACTCAGAAAAAAAAGGTCACATTTTTGTTCCGGAAATATCAAATTTTTCCAGTCCCCAGGCAAGAATTCCATTGTTATATTCTTACGACAAAGGAAGGAGCTTAACAGTCAGTCTGAACGGATCCGGCTTTAGTGTCAATAGCTATACTTTGGGTTTGTTGTAAAACGCCCGGAATACGGCCCTGTGAAAAGTATACTTAGATAAAACCACGCACTACAATAAGGGGTGTGTTTGAGTCTCCGCTTCCCGAAACCAGGTCTGCAAGTGAGGAAACAAGGTTTTCTATCTTTCTCGGCGTGGTTCCCTGTGCGCTAAAGTTTTGTTTATCCTGTTTTTCAATAAACTTTTTTCTCTCTTCTTCAATTATTATTTCAATTTCTTCCCCGGATTTGCCTTCATTATGCAGTTTCTGCATAAGGTACTTGGTTTTGACACCAATTCTGTTTTTGTTTTTTATGTCCGATGTACAGCCGAAACATGATACGGGGTCGGCAAGCTCAAATATTCCTGATTCAGGGTCCTTGTATGCCCCGTCACCATAAATGAGAACTTCGATATCTTTATTGAATTCGGTATTGATCATCTTTTTGATCTTTTCGCAAACCTGATCTGAGTTTCTGGGCATTAACTTAAGCTGCTCATTTACAGGGTCAAGAAGATTAGATCCTAAAAGGCCAAATTCAGAATATACCCCCTTTCGGGGATCGGAATAAATATCCTGCAGGGTAATGACATTCATGTATCCTGAATCCCTGATATCTTCCAGGACATCATTTCTTTCATGGACATTGCTGACAATGATCGCATCAGGGTTTTTATTTATGATATGCCCGAATGAATTGTCCAGGAATATCTCGATATCACTTCCGGTTTCCCTGACAATTGCCTCATAATAATCGATATAATCCATGCCTGTTTCAGGGTGATACAACCTGTCTTCACCAATGTCCTTCAGCGTGATTATATCAGAGAGACTCTTGTTGATTTTTTTTAATGTTTTTTTTGTGATGACAGGGTTACCCTGCTCATCATCAGGAAACCTCAATTGAATGATTACTTTCCCTTCAGGAACAGTTTTGGCAATCGCTTTTAACATCATTGAAAAGCGGTTCCTTGATAATATCGGGTGAATTACTCCTGCAGTTGAATTATCCCTGAGGTTTAACCTGGATTTTATTTCGGCCGAAACATCGTCCAGCTTTACAACGTTATGTTGTGTTATTGCAACAACCGATTCAGTTACACATAAAATATCATTGTCTCTGATTATATCCGGATTTTTTTTGATAATTCCTTTTACAACTTCAGTAATATTATCGTTTGAAGTGATGATGCCTGTTTTTATTCCAAAAGCAACCACTCCTGTGCCGGTATCGGGTAAATGCATGTTGATAGACTCTTTAGATTTCAGGTATGTTATATTATTTTTTTAATTGTTGAAATTTTAAAAACAACGCAAGGTAAAGAAAAAATCAAAATATATACCTTTTTGAAGGACTGCCATTTCTTGTTTCCTGTTCAACGGAATAAAAATATTTTTTAATCAAAAGAATTCCCCGGATTCTGCTCCAGGGTCAAATAAAAAATTATTATATGAATTTACGGTCACACCAGGTGTGAATTTTTCGGCGAAATACCTCGCAGGCTTGCCTTGGGGATAGTCGAAAAATAGTAAATTATTTATTTATGCGAATGTGTTCACGACTGCCTGCGGTATGGCCGATGAGATTTTGATGATTTTTGGATAACTCAGCAATCCTGGCTATCTGTTATATTGATATGTGCGATGGGAAGTTCTTGAGCAAACCGGGTTTTAATGTTTTACCGGGTTTTCCACCACCGGTGTATTCCTTATAAACTGCTGGGTTTCGCGCACCAGGTCAAGCTCTTCAAAAAGCAGGGCTTGAGGAACGATATAGGAAGCCGGTACGCTGGTAAGATCAAAGTCCCCGCCATAAAGGTGAGGAGTGGCAGGTGTGAACATGGTGTTGTAAACCTGCATCTCATCTGAAGCACCAAGTGCGCGCCTGAAGGACCTTATATTGAGGTTTTTTATCCATGCCATGCTGACCGGCTCCTCACGGCCATCTTCGACCCACACCCTGTAAACCTGCAAGGCTTTTGAAAGATCACTTCTTTGCCGGCTTTGACCGGTCAAAGTAAGTTCATCGTACAGTGAAATCCTGGCCATTGGTGAAAACACCTTGCGAACGATGTAGGCATAATCAAGTCCTTCGTCCCTGGCCGCGCGTATGAGCATTTCTTTTAATTCCTTCCTGTCATATGAAGCATCTTCATTAACGGACATTTTTACAACTCCGGGTGCAGTAACGGTTCTTACCGAACCCCTGTTCAGCGCAAGGCGAGCATGTGCATTTGATTCCTGTACTCTTAATGTGGGGACCCTGGTGCTAAGCAGGGTATTAAGCACACCGTTTTCAACAAGGTTTACCCGTTCTACAGCAGGAAGCCCTTCTGCATCTACAGCGAAATTTCCAATAAGATTCTCGCCCTGGTAAACCGAAAGCCCGGGCAAGGCACTAATGCTGATATCTTCTGCTATTATCCTTCTTCCCATCCTCGCTTCCAGATTGTTTTCATGTACCCAGTCAGATGCATAACGAACTATTTGTTCGTCACCAATAACCGGTTTTCTCACCGCGATCAATCCATCAACATCGCCGAACATTACCTGCGCAAAAATCTCGGCAACAGCCTGTCCTTCGAACAATACCGGTCCGAAATAAGGATCTTGCAAAGAGGGGGAACCGGTTAATTTATCAAGATATCCGGCTATTTCACGGGCCTCGGAAACAAGGACCTCTTTACCGGGTATTTCTGAGATATCTTTTGCAAAATTCAGGGAATGTTCAAAAAGCAACTCACCTGACGATGTCTGTGCAGAAGCTGTAGTCAGCACCGCAGCAATCTGGAAGGGATACTGTGATCTGGTGCCTTCACTGTTGTAATAAAACACCTGACCGTCATAAACATAAATATTTACCTGTGAAGCGATTATTTTTTCAAAATCTTTGAAAACAGATGAAATGCTTCGGGCAAGGTCCTCAAGCCGGCTCCTGTCAATGCTCATGGGTTTGTGAGGTATGATGATCTCCTCTTTTTCAGCAGGAAGGAAATCGGGCAGTTCCTTTTCTTCCCGGCTCAGGCTTTGCTGTCTCATGGCCGAAATTTTCGATTCATATGTGCCCAGTGCATTTTTGTACTTTTCGTCGGTTACCAGCCAAAGCGGCCGCCTCACATCATCTTTTGTGCCCGTGACGGGTATATTGTTTCCGTGCCGGCTCCATGTGCCAAGGTTGTCCATGTCAATAAAATTCTCATTGGACACCCCGTCTTTCAGGATCAGGGTGCGGTTATCGAACCTGACTATCCTCTGTTCCCTGGATTGGACGATACCGCCAAGCACCGAACTGATCTGCAGGGTATTGGCATCAACAATATGATAACTGATGAACCCGGGGGGCATCATGCGGTCCAGTATCAGATCTTCCATTGCCCGCTCTGCTTCTTCCTGCATGGCCTGCATGTAAGTACTATCCCTGGAATGGGCTGCTGAAACAACACCAGGCCACAAAACCGCGGCCAGTGTTAGTTTTATGATGGTCATTCTCTTCATGTCTTCAATTATTATATATTTCCATTATTTGGGTCAGGGCCTGGGTAAGACAGGCAGACGTTCCTGTCCTTTTGGTTTTCGCTGGGTTTCGATCTGACTCACAAAGACCATCGGGCAAACTGTAGAGGTGGGAACCCCGCCCGATTCAGCGCCGCAGGTGCCGGTAAATATGCCATGGGTGTCGCCCGCCGCTTCTATGTTTGAGAATATGGCAAGCGGAGTTCCGACCAGGTCAACTCCACGTACCAGTTCATCATCCCTGCCATCGGTGTAAACTCGGTAAACCACAAGGGGTGTTACATTGAATGCATTGGGCATGTACCTGCCCGTCATGGTAAAACCGCCCCTGGTGCTGACGAAATGATAGCCGTAATCTCTGCCTTGCCTGCGGGCTTCTTCAATAAGCATTTCCCGCAGCCGGGCTTCGCTGTGAGGCCTGCTGGTCTCTACTATCAGGTTGGACTGGCGGCTCACGGGCTGATATCCTGCCTGTGCCCTGCCGTGTCCGTTTGAATTGCTGAACCTCTCTATGGGCGTGCGAGACATCAGAAAGTCTTTCAGGATGCCGTCTTCTACAACGGTAACTCTTTGGCCCTTCTGGCCTTCACAGTCATATTTGTATGAACCGTTCAGGAAAAAGTCGCCGTATCTTTCCATACCCGGGTCAAATATCACGGAAAGGTTTTCGCTGAGTACCCTTTCACCGACTTTTTTCTTGAAGGTTTGTGCATCGGTTTCCTGTTTCAGCCGGTGTCCTTCGACACGGTGGCCAAAAATTTCATGAAAGAAAACTCCTGCCGATTCGGGCGAAAGCAGTGCGGGTCCGCTATAGGCATCGGCAATGGGGGCTTTCCTGAGTTTGCCGAGGGTTGCCGCCATCTCTTCAATTTCGGCAAGTATCTGCTCATGGGGGGGCAGATCCTCGGGTCTGAAACCAAAATAGCTGAGATTAAGAGGCAACTCCATGCCGTCTTCGGCTTGTGTCAATCCGCTGATGAAAAGGCGGCAGGTGAGCCGGTTTTCAGTAATATCACTGCCTTCGGAAGATACAAAGTATTTACGCTCGTATGAAAAGCTAAAGCTGGCAGTACCTCTCAGAATATTATCATGCTGCAGGAAGACAGCCGAATATTCCTTTAATTTATCTTCCCATGCTTCGATGTCAAATTCGGTTTCTTCGGCTTTAAGCGGCGGTTCATGGTAAGTTACCGGAGTTTCATGTGTGAAATCATCCGACTGATCTTCGGTTTCAACTTTTATGGCCGTTTCGGACCGCACCCTTGCAAATCGTTCTTTGGCCCGGGTGAAATGTTTGTCTGTTTCACGCCATAGTAATTGCCTGATGCCGCCGGGGTTGTTGTCAACCGGTATGTTGATGCCCATGTCAGTGATCATGATGCCGTACCGGCTGCCCCTGAGCGGATGGGTATTGTCCAGTTCATGGCTGCCAACGCGCACATGCACGGCCAGTTTGCGCAAATGGTCAGGGGTGGATTCCATCAGTTGCCCGAAAGAGCTTCGAATAAAATGGTTTTTAGTTTCATTGACCCGGTAAGACATGAAATAAGGCTCTATTTCTTCTCCTGCCATGCCCTTCATATTTCGGGACAGTTCATCTTTAAGCACCGATGAAAGCGGGTCTTTTGCTTCAAGCTGCACAGCGAAGCACAAAAAAGCAAACAGGAATAACAGGTTTTTCATCTGTATAAAGTGTAATTAGCAATCAGTTTAACAATGTGTTACATTTTTTGTTCAGGATATTTAGTGTTTCATTTCGATGGATCCCACATGCTTTATATATTCCTTTTTGTGTTACGAAGCAAAATGTGGGATTCATCTGTTTATATTTAAAAATTTATGGTTACATGGAACTCGCCATGCTTAAACATGATCGTGTATGCTAAGATTTTTAACATGGCTCGTTTCATAATAATTATACTTTATTAATATTTAACTGTAAAAATAAAATTTTGTTTTGCTTATGCTCCTGATAATAAACCGTGATTAGCTGATATGTACATGTAAGACCTTGATTGGATGACACTCATAACAGGTTATGTGTAAAGCATGTGAGCAAATTTTTTTATATGGGTGTTTAATCTGATATTAATTTCCCTTTTGCCGGTTTAAAAAATGCCAGGGATAATATAAGCGGGAAGTAATACAACCGGGATCCGGTGTATGCGTAGATTTCATAGACAGGGAGGATACTGATTACAGTGCCTTTTAAAACCTTCTAAAACTGCCTTAAAACAGATATTCTCTTTTCAATAGGGGGATGAGTGGCAAACAAGCCGTTAAAAAATGAGAACAGGTCTTTTTTTTGTTCTTTCGGGTTTTCAATAAAGAGTTGTGCAACATCTTTCCGGGTAACAGCCTCAATTCTTGGTCTTTGAGAAACTTTTTCAAGTGCCGAGGCAAGTGCTTCAGGCCTTTTGGTTAATTGTGCTGCGCCTGCATCAGCCATATATTCGCGCTTACGTGAAATGGCGAACCTGAAAAGAGAAGTAATGATAAATCCCACAATTGCAAGTGCAAGGGCTATCAGCATAATAATCCCCCTGTTCCTTCCTCCTCCTCCTCTGCCTCGCGACATGCTTGAATAAATAAAGGAGCGGAGGATTACCTCGACAAGCATAGCAAAAATTCCCACGAAAATAATGGAAACTATCAGTAAACGCACGTCCTTGTTTCTTATATGGCTGAGTTCGTGGGCAATCACACCTTCCAGCTCTTCATCGTTGAGCTTGTTGATAATGCCTCGTGAAAGTGTGATGGTATAGGTTTTTTTGTTAATCCCACTTGCAAAGGCATTGAGCGAATCATCTTCAACGATGTTCAGTTTCGGCATTTTCATACCTGTTGCAATGCTCAGGTTTTCCAGAAGGTTATAAACTCTTTTGTTTTCTCTTCTTTCAAGTGGCCTGGCTCTGGTTGCCCTGCGAATCATGGAAGTATTTGCATACCATGCAATAAGGAACCATATCAACACTCCCCCGATAAGCCAGGGGGCAACTCCCGCAAATGAGTAGTTAACATCATCAATGGTATAGTGCTCCGGCCTGGTAAAATATATGAATAACCAGGCAAGTCCCAGTATGACTGCCGGAAACATTATAAGCAGTATGGTGGATTTAAGGTTGTTATTCCATATCTGGGTTTGTAAACCAAGGTACTTCATCTGTTTATTTTAGATTAAAAATTTATTTTTGGTGCCAGTTCATGTGCCGCCCTTTGTTCGGAAGGAATTTCAAACATAGGTTGACGTTTGAAACCAAACATTCCTGCAAAAAGTACTGCGGGGAAGACCTGTGTGGCACTGTTCAGCTCTTTGGTAGCCGAATTGAAATATCTTCTTGATGCAGCCAGCTTGTTTTCAACGTCTGATATTTCTTCCTGAAGATTCATGAAGTTTTGGCTGGCTTTCAGGTCGGGATATGCCTCAACGGCAACCCTCAGTCCCGCAAGTGCCCCGGAGAGTTGATTTTCGGCATCAACCCTTTCATTTATATTGTTTGCATTCATTGCTTTTGACCTTGCTTCGGTTATTTTCGTAAGTACCTCGCTTTCGTGCTTCATATAACCTTTTACTGCATCAACAAGCTGAGGAATCAGGTCATGGCGTTGTTTTAGCTGTACATCAATATCGGCGAAAGCATTTTCACGGTTATTCCTTAGTTTCACAAGCCTGTTATATGTGAAAATCATAATCAAAACAAGCAGGGCAGCGATCAGGATAATTATCAGAGTAGTACTCATAGCTTTCAGATTTAGTTATTTACTTCTTATTTAATCCGCGAAGATCGTTAAAATTATCGGAATAAGGGCAGGTGTAATCGATATTTTTGATATTTATGCTCTTTTGTGGCAAATTATTTTGCGCTTTTTCTGTTCATCGCGGGTATATAAATTGCATTCATTAGGTTAATCCGGGGTAAATAAATATTTAAAGGTTTCTTGTGCAGCTTATCCGGATTGATTAATTTTATGTGGTATCAGAAGTGATAAATTATGAAACGGCCATACCGCAGAGAATTTTTAAAAAAAGCACTGATTGGGAGCGTTGCTGTGGCTTCCGGAAGATGCTTTTCATTTTCTGCCAGCAGTTTATTCCTTCCGGGTTTAACCGGGTCCTCTTCACCTGATTCTCCTTCACCTGATTCTCCTTCACCTGATTCTCCTTCACCTGATTCTCCTGAATTTGCTCATCCCGGTAAACTGTCATCAAAAACATGGCGCAGAAAGGAAGCAATGTTCTATCAGAAACTTGACGACAATGCAGTACAGTGCCTGCTTTGCCCCCAGGGATGCAGAATTAATGAGGGCAACAGCGGATTTTGCAGGGTGAGGCAAAACAGGCGGGGTACTCTGTATA
>PXAP01000088.1 GCA_003567115.1 Bacteroidota bacterium | reverse complement strand
CGAGGCTCTATAGCATACCTTTAACAGTCACTGTTTACGCTTCGTGCCAACATCTCTGCTGACTACGCAAAACTCGCTTCCGGTGGCTGGCTAAGCCTTTCCGGACAGGATTGGCTACCTGCAGGGAAACTAAGAGGTGTTTCATTAATTTAAATTTTAAGTTTATATTTAGTTCGCCTTTAAATCCTCACCTCACGGACTTGCACGGCGCAAACACAGACAAGATGAAAAAATTTTATGAGAAAGCGAAGCGGTTCATCCTGTAAGTCAAAATTTTGTTACATGGGTTAAATAAAATTTTGACTTTTTTTTACAGGATAAATATATATTAAATTTTTTAAGAGTAAATTTCTGTTTTTACAGGAGATACAGATGATAATTTTGTTTTAAAAATCTTTGCATTATTTTTGACCGGTAAAAAAATGTTAAAATCGGAGGTTCCACCACCAGAGGTGGCTGGCATTAGCCCCGATTTTTGTTTCACGCCGCAAATACTTTTAAACGCACATGCCTTCCGGGCAAAGCCCTGCAGGCATAACCACGCCCCGACGTGGGTTTTTTAAAATTACACTAAGTGACAGTCAGCCCTCAGATATATCACCACAGAGAAACTTTTCATCTTGAATCGGGTGAGTCTCTACCTGATCTGGAGATTGCATATAATACCTACGGCAATTTAAATCCCGAAAAGAACAATGTTATCTGGGTATGTCATGCATTAACAGCCAACTCTGATGTATTTGACTGGTGGAAAGGGCTTTTTGGAGAAAACTGCTTTTACAACCCGGATGAATATTTTATAGTATGTGCTAACAAAATAGGATCGTGTTACGGTTCCACCGGCCCCTTAAGCATTGATCCCCAAACCGGAAAGCCCTGGTTTCACAGTTTTCCGGAATTATCAATACGCGACATGGTAAATGCCCATGAACTATTGAGAAAACATCTCGGGATTGAAAAAATACATACGGTAATAGGCGGTTCAACAGGAGGACACCAGGCCCTGGAGTGGACTATCATGAATAAGGGACTGCATAATCACCTTGTCTGCATTGCCAATCATGCCAAAGCCTCCCCCTGGAGCATAGCCTTCAACCAGTCGCAGCGCCTGGCCATAATGGCCGATCACAGCTGGAAAGAGAGTCACCCCGATGCAGGTGCCAGGGGTCTGATCGCCGCACGCTCAATTGCCCTTTTAAGCTATCGTAATTACCAGACATACCTTGAAACCCAGTCTGAGGATAACAACGAAAAAACATCCGGCTTCAAAGCAATTAGTTACCAGACCTACCAGGGAGAGAAACTCTTAAAGCGCTTTAACACCTTTTCTTATATTAAGCTGCTCAACGCCATGGATTCTCACAATATAGGCCGCAAAAGAGGTTATATTGAAGAGGTGCTGGCTACAATAAATGCAAAAACGCTGATAATAAGTATATCAAGCGATTATCTTTTCCCCGTCCGCGAACAGCTGTTTCTATCAGAGCACATACCCGGTGCAATATTTACCGGTATAGAATCGCTTTACGGTCATGACGGGTTCCTTATTGAAACAGATAAAATAGCCGCCGCAATTCATAAATTCTATAACAGATAAAAGATGAGGTCGGACATGTTCATTGCTATCCTCAGCCTGTGCCTGCTTTTCACTGCTTCTGCCGTTAACGGGCAAAGAACGGCAAGAGACAGGTATGAAAAGGAAATATCCTTTTCCGGATACGACTGGCTGGTCAAAAGCAGTTTTGGCCGTACCGGTCCCGGTCCCAATTTCTTCTCCCATTCGCCGGAAAAGGTATCGATCGACCGCCGCGGCAGGCTTCACCTGTCGGTCAGTCAGAAAGAGGGGCGATGGTTCAGCACTGAAGTGGTGAGCAAAAAATCATTCGGATACGGGAGGTACAAGTTTCTTTTGGGAAGCAATCCCGCTGATCTGGATGAAAATATTGTGTTGGGTTTGTTCACATGGGACAATGACCTGAAGCCTCACCACAACGAGATAGATATTGAATTTTCAAGGTGGGGGGAAAGCAGTAATGATAACGCCCAGTACGTCATCCACACCGGCCGTGACCAGGCCGTGAAACACAGGTTCAATATACCGGGGTGGCCCCGCAAAACACTTCACATAATAACATGGACACCCGGGAAGCTTTTCTTTGAAAGCTACCGGGGGAGACGGGCATGGTCATGGAGAAAAATCGCATCATTTAAGTTGAGCGGAGACAGGGTTCCGGTGCCCGCAAACGAACAGGTGCGCATGAACCTATGGCTTACCGGAGGCATTCCACCGGAAGGAAACGAAAATCCGGAGACGCGGATCATAATTGACAGTTTTTCTTTTACTGCTATGTAAAACAATTTCTTAACATCAATTTTGTTTTATATGTTATAGCATATTCATCCGAATAAAACAGGTTAATCAAGTTAATAATCAATTATTTATATTTTGCAGGTAATTCATGTTCGGTGTTTCAAACGGATGGATCCCCCTGGTTTGTTCATGTCTTTTTGTGTTACACAGTAACATGGGGATTCAT
>PXAP01000208.1 GCA_003567115.1 Bacteroidota bacterium | reverse complement strand
CTGTCGAAATTGGGGACAGGCACCCCCGCACTTATTTTTCTGAAGGATGATTGACAGGTTTTAAAAATAAGTGCGGGGAGAGCCAGTCCCCGGAGGTTAATAAATAAGTTTCGCTGTAGTGTTATAGCTATATTCAGAAACATCAACTGGATTATCAGTAACCTCTTCAACCGGATAATAAACCATACCTGTAGCCTCCCAATTGGAGGGGTACCAGGAATGCCCATCAACCTGGTATTCAATCATTTCAGGCAGGTAGGCCGGCTCCCACCCCCTGAACTCATAAAAAATATAGCGTCTGCTTCTCTCCATGTCCGGAGACAATGAAAAAAGATCCTGTCCTTCATAATCACTGGATGGAGATGACCTTGCCGGGCCAAGCCCAGGCGAGGGCGGGAGCAGGAGCAGGGCGAGAAGGAAGATGGATGTTTGGGGTATAGGCCAAGGCATGGCTCGGCTGTCCCATATTCTCCCCCGTTATCAGAAATCGCCACACTCAAGGGCTGACCCCAATATCCCTCAGGCAACGCACGGAAAACCCTGTGGCCATATGGGTGCTCCCCCTCAAGACTCGGTCGTTCCCATGCTCCACTATACGGGTCCAGATAAACATCTGTGAGTCGTAATCGGTAGAACTCCACCAGTAAGAGCCCTCACCAATGTGGGAGAAATTACCGGTGCCTATCCGGGCGCCACCTGGTAAACCTGAAAAACCGCTTTCGTTGGTGCCGTTACCGTTCTTGTCCCAACCGCTCTTGCTTTTCAGCTTCTTCCCGGCGACCTGTCTCCCCCCTAGATAGCTGATCAGTCCGTTCCAATCTTCATCTGACGGGATTTGCCATCCTTCCGGAGCCAATCCCCTCGGATCGGTCACAGCATACCAGTTGTACAACTTGCCGTATTCTTTGCCGTTGGCGGGGTCATTGTCGTAATAACACCAGGCAGGTTTTCCTTCTTCTCCAGCTCTTTGCCATTCTTCATCGGTTTGAGCGTGTGGTATGGGATCACCATTACGGAACTTCTCAACGTTCAGGTTTTCTGCCATCCAAACTTGGGTGCCGATTTTGACTTCTCCGGATGAAGATGTTTTATTTGCGTCTCCACTGTCGGAGCCGCTGCAACCTGTCATCATCATTGCAGTCATTAACACTAAAATCAAAAAGGCACTAGCTCTTTTCATGTTTTACCCTCCTTCATTCCTTGTGTAATATTGATCTTGAGGTACTATACTGGGCAATCTGCATTTCTCTTCTGCGGTTATCTTCTCTCTCACGAATGTTTATTCAGTTTCTCTATAAGACGCCGTTCACAAGCCATCCGCAGGGCTTTTCATGCCCTTTCCTCTAGGGCTCAAAGCATGGGTGCATATCGTGGAAATCGGAAACGTGCAAAATTTACCTCATCGAAACGGACATGTCCTGATTTGCTCCTCGTATAACAATAGGGCTCGAAACGGCGGGTTTTTGCGGCCGCTGCCGGTTATTGATTTCAGGAAGCTATTCGTGTTTTCATCCGGACGAGGCGCATATTTACCCGATAGCGTTGTTTTATCATTTAATCCTTAAACCCGGCCATCGTCAGAATCAATGACTACGGATCGAAGAATGCAGTAGTAGTCGGATGCCCGACCATGGTGGTCGGAAACAACTTTCCTTTTTTCTTTTGTGCACATCAGACCTCAACAGCTTTGAGTTCCAATATCCGGGTTGATCCTATTTTATTTGTACAGGAAAGGTGTCGTGGGGACTGTCCCCAGGCCGGCACCCCCTGAATGCTTACCCGGAAAGAATCACCGACCGGAAGGACTCCCCTTTTGCTTATGTTGGTGGTGAACCTGTCCTGGAAGCTTCCCACCGCCACCTCCGGTCTGCGTTGACGTTTTAAGATCGGATATACAGGCGCCTTCTCTGTCTGACCACTTCATCCCCTGAGGACACTGGCGCTGCGGTGTTGCCGGTTCCTGACCCTGCTGAAGGCCCCTATCCAGACCTTTTTTTAGCGTAGAACCGCCGTCATCGTCTGCCGCGGCAATTCCCGCCGGACCTGCCAGCAAAAAAAGGAAAGCCAGGATAATAATAAAAAAGTAGCGAAACAGAGTGTTGCTGTGAATCTCTTGGTTATGGTAATTCTTCATTTCAGTCTCCTCCTTTTGTAACTATTCACCACATATGGAATATGGTTATTCAAAGGCACTGGATTCCGGCTTTCGCCGGAATGACGGTAAATGGTAGCAACCTGCTCTAACCGTCACCCCAGACTTGATCCGGGGTCCAGGTCTTCATCTTTGATCTTGCTGAATAACACTACAGCGAAACTTATAAAATTATTATAACCTATCTCAATTGGGGACAGGCACTTTTGCCGTTATCTTAACAATTAACTATTAACAGATAACTGGGTTGCGGGCATAGCCCGCATTAGTGACTTACTCCTGAAACCCTGTCATAAAAAACAAGAAACTTAGACAGGATTAACAGGATGGTTAGGATAATCAGCCA
Organism: Bacteroidota bacterium; assembly: GCA_003567115.1. Taxonomy (GTDB): domain Bacteria; phylum Bacteroidota; class Bacteroidia; order Bacteroidales; family PUMT01; genus PXAP01. Next base: position 39 of record PXAP01000208.1, on the reverse strand, counting down.
CCGGCCTGATGCCGCTGACTGAATTTACCATCGCCAAGG
>PXAP01000361.1 GCA_003567115.1 Bacteroidota bacterium | reverse complement strand
CGTTTGGTGTCGGAAGAGGGCTTCGATATGGTTTCGGGTTGGAAAAGGAAAAGGTACGCCCCTCCCGGGAAAAGGATACCAAGCCTGTTTTTCAATCTAACAGCAAGGGTGGTGACCGGTATCAGGCTCCATGATTTTAATTGCGGACTGAAGGCCTACCGGAATGAGGTAGTTAAAAATATAGAGGTGTACGGAGAGATGCACCGCTATATTCCAATGCTTGTAAGGGACGCCGGATACTCAAATTTAGGCGAAAAGGTGGTAAAGCACCATAAACGCAAATACGGTGTTACTAAATTTGGAATGGACCGGTTTATAAAAGGTTTTCTTGATCTGTTATCGCTTTCATTTGTGTCCAGGTTCGGGAAAAGGCCTATGCATTTATTCGGCACCCTTGGTACACTGATGTTTATTATTGGCCTCCTGGCGGCAATATATCTGGGAAGCATGAAGCTTATACTTTTAAGTAAGGGAATAACTGCTCCGTTACTTACCGAGAGTCCCTATTTCTTTCTTTCCCTTACTGCCATGATAATCGGAACACAGCTTTTTCTTTCCGGGTTTCTGGGCGAAATGATAGCAAGGAACTCTCCTTTTAAGAATACCTATGAAATTGAAAAAAGGATAAATATTTAGATCTTGAAGATATTGCTTATCGGACCATCTTCTCCTTTCAGAGGGGGAATTGCCAATTTCAATGATTCGCTTTATTTTGCACTTGAGAAAAATCATGATACCCATATCATAGGTTTCTCATTGCAGTATCCGTCTGTTATGTTTCCCGGCAAAACCCAGTACGAGAAAGGAGCTCCCCGTGCAGGAGCGCGAACAAAGCACATTATAAATTCAATTAATCCATTGAACTGGAATAACGTTTCTGCTGAAATAGTGAAAATGAAACCCGACTGTCTTATTGTTCATTACTGGATGCCTTTTTTTGCTCCTGTTATGGGTACAATAATAAGGCGGGTAAAGAAAAGGCTTAAAGTTAAAGTAATAGGTTTGCTTCATAACGTAGAACCACATGAGGGGATGCCGGCTGGAAAAATGCTCAACAGATATTTCCTTGAATCATGTGACGGATTTATTATTATGTCGTCTATAGTTACTGCTGATCTTCAAAGATTGGGGATTAAAAAACCTTTAAAGAAGCTTGGGCATCCGGTTTACAATATATTTGGCGATCCTGTTGACCGTCAGTTTGCATGTGATAAACTTGGGCTCGATCCGGATCACAAGCATTTGCTTTTTTTTGGCATGATAAGGAGGTACAAGGGATTGGATCTGCTACTTGAAGCACTCGCAAAACCGCGCTTAAGCCATCTGAACCTGAAGCTCCTGGTTGCAGGTGAATTTTATGAAAGTGAGGACAGGTATCTTGATCTGATTGAAAAGTTAGGTTTGGAGAATAAGATCATGTTTACAAACAGTTTTGTTCCGAAAGAAGAGGTTGCCTGGTATTTTGCCGCCTCAGATCTTCTTGTTTTGCCTTATATTTCAGCAACCCAGAGCGGTGTGACACAGATAGCCTATCATTTCGGAAAACCTATGCTGGTGACCAATGTTGGCGGACTGAAGGATGTGGTGTCTCATGGAAAGGTTGGCTATGTGTGTGAAAAAGATCCCGACGAAATTGCAGCTTCAATAGCCGACTTTTTTGATAATAACCGGTCCCCGGAATTTACTGAAAATATAAAAACCGAAAAAGAGAAATTTTCCTGGAATGCAATGGTAAAGGGAATAGAGGATCTGGCAGCTGAAATTTCCGGCTTATCCGAAGCCTGAAAATCAACAATTATTTGATCAAAAGAATTCCTCGGGGCTCTGCCCCGGTGTCAAATAAAGAATAATTGAATCAACTGAATATCTGGTATTTTCACCAGGTATAACGTATACCTAATGCAGCTCCCCATCCCAATCCGGCATGTTCACCGATAAGGTCCCACATTGGACGAAAATCGACACTTAATAAAATCGGAGTCTCTACATTATTAAAGTCGTATTCCAGGCCAACCTGGCCACCCACGGAAACGCTGATGGAGGCATCATCATTAGTATGCAATCCCGCACCAGCACCGGGACCGGCATACCAGTTTAGTCCCCCGTCAATATTCCATACCCAATGATAAATACCAGCCAGAAAAATTCTGGTTTGATTTCTGCTACCTCCAAAGCCAAAATCCCATTCTATTCTGGTTGCACCATCCTGAGCACGTTGATAAGATATTTCTGCTTCTCCTATATCTCCATCACCTCCGATACGAAGACCCAATGCACGCGGATTTACCTGGGCATTAGTAAAATAACCCGTACCAAAAATGATCATTATTAAAATCAACATCTTTTTCATCTGTATAAAGTATAATTAGCAATCTGTTTAACAATGTGTTACATTTTCTTGTTTAGGATATTTAGTGTTTCAATTCCGATGGATCATCCATGCTTTATTGACCTTCGGTCGAACTCACATGCATTATATTGATCATTTTGCAATATCTGCCAGATGTGACTTTCATTTCTTTTTGTGTGACTTGGCACAT
>PXAP01000158.1 GCA_003567115.1 Bacteroidota bacterium | reverse complement strand
CCGGTCGGACTACGCCCTCCCTCCGCCCCCACAGTGCAACCGAGGCCCCAAACCTCTCACTGTAACTGGTCCAACAAATGGGGGGCGGTCAATCAGGGACTCATTGAGGGATATGGATCTGCTAATCGTGCTGTGTTGATTGTCCCCGATGGTTCCTCTGGAGATGCTCCCTGGTTCCTGAATGATTTCTGCTTCCCGCATCGCCCAAATATTGCTGCCGCGGTGAACATGTCTCTTGGTTTCGGAGTGCCACATAGATCCCTGCCCCCATGACTTGCATCATCTGCCTTGCTATCTTAGGAGGGTACAATCAACAAACGCGACAGAGTGCATTGGTGTGGTAATTGCATCTTCTCTTGAGATCAGGAAGGCCAGTCAGGTGGAGTCCGCGAATAGATAATTAAGTGTAGGTTAACGAGGCGCCAATGACTTCATTCGGCCCCGCAATAGCAAACCGAACCAGCGTCTATAAGTCGGGTCCCAACTGTGCTCGAATCGAACAGAGCATGGGTGGGACTGAACTAATTCTCGGATCATCGCAGTTGGCTTGCGACCGTAACCACAGGTCTCGCCGGGCTTATCGCCCGTGTAAGTATAACCTGATCAGAGGAGGACGTGAGGATGCAGAGCAGTAGAAGTGGTTTCACTCTAATTGAGTTGCTGGTGGTGATCGCGATCATCGCGATCCTGGCTGCGATTCTGTTCCCGGTATTCGCAAGGGCAAGAGAGAGAGCGAGGCAGACGAGTTGTCTGAGCAATCTCAGGCAGATCGGGACTGCGTTCATGATGTACGCACAGGATTACGATGAGAGATTCGCCGACATTCTTATGGGACGCGACACAGGTGTTCAGCCATATTTTGGCTGGAACAGCACGCTGATGCCATATGTGCAGAACAAGCAGATATTCGTTTGCCCCTCCGCAGGTTGGGGGAGCGATGAGATGCGTGCGTGGAACTTTATCAACGGGGGATATGGTGCAGTGCGGCAGGTACTCGGCTATAATGGAAGCATCGCCTACAACTCTGCGGATTGGGGAGACGATCCAGATCCGGGGGTTTCTGGGCCCGGTGTGGGACTGGCCGATATGACCCGGCCGGCGGAGATGATCCTGGCGATCGACGCCTCATGGTATTACGTCGAGCGGCGCTTCTGGGAGCGCACGGATAACACCAGTTCCCCAACCCCGAGAATCGCGGAGCTTTACAACAACGCTTTCTATGTGGTGGACAGTCGACACAACATGATGGCCAATGCCGTGTACGCCGACGGTCACGCCAGGGCGATTCCGCGTGGCCTGCAGGACATCCCGCGGCCGCATGACAATCCGATTGCTGGCGCGGGACCGTGGCGCGCCTACCATCTCCACTGACTCTGCTGACGCCAGCACCAGGCGGCAGAGTCCCGAAGACATGTCTGCTGCTGAATGAGGGGATTGTGCCTCAATATCCTGCACAATCCCCTCTAACCAGAACTCCTTTCCTCACAGGCCAAACCCCAACTACCATCCAGAAAACTCCTTCTGCCTCCTTCTGGCTGTTGAGAATTGTTGAGTGGAATACCCTCTCCATTCGGGACACCCCAATGCCCCATACATTGCTGACCCATCACCTCATGAAGGTTTGACTTGACCTCCCGATGAATCAACCCCAAAGAGAGCCAAAGCCACATACCGAGCATGGGCCCTGTGATGAGAGAGAAGATTATCATGCGGGTATTGGTGAAGGTCTGAGGGTGAGAGTATTGGAGGGAGGATGACGAGTGACCAAGCGTGACAGGATTCGCAGGCAGATGATATATCAGTTGAAGATTACCCTGAAGGGAAGCAAACCTCCGATATGGAGAAGAGTGCAGACTCCTGCAAGCACCACATTGGAAATGGTTCACGAGATCATCCAGCAGTCGATGGGTTGGTTCAATTACCACCTACACGAGTTCCATGTCAAGAACATGGCCATCGGTGATCCTGAGCAATTGTGTGGATGGGAAATGGGAGAAGAGCCTGACGTAATTGATGAGGCTGAAATCACGCTTGCAGAACTGAAGCTTCGAGAGGGGGCTAAGTTCGAGTATGTCTATGACTTCGGTGATAACTGGCAGCATGAGATTCTGCTTGAGAAGAAGCTTGAGCGTGAGCGAGGCACACACTATCCCGTCTGCATCAAGGCAGTGAAGTCGGGTCCACCTGAAGATGTCGGGGGAATATGGGGCTACTACAATATGCTGGAGGCACTGGATGATCCTGACCATCCTGAGCACGAAACGTTTTCGGAGTGGCTGAGTGGTGAGGGATGGGACTCTGAAGCCGTGGACCTCGATGAGATCAACAACAGGCTGAGCATGCTGAATGTGTAGGTCAGGACGTGGGTACGCCACAATGGGGGGAGTTCAACTGAGGGAGATCACGCCACCCACTTCAACTCTGGCTTCTGCTCTACACTGGTTCTGGCTATCGCCATGACCAATATGAGCCATTGAAGCCGATAATCGAGCCCTGCGAAGAAGATGGTTCCGTACAGCGTTTTCGTGGGGAGCCAGTCCAAT
>PXAP01000230.1 GCA_003567115.1 Bacteroidota bacterium | reverse complement strand
ATTATGAATGTATTGCCTATTCCTGCGCTTGATGGAGGGCATGTGATGTTTTTGCTTTATGAAATCATCGCAGGAAGAAAACCGGGCGACAAGTTTATGGAATATGCACAGATTGCCGGTATGCTCATACTGTTAACACTAATATTGTATGCTAATGCCAACGATATTATAAGGTTGTTCCGGTGATCTTTATAATACGATATCATTTATTTCGTTTATTTATTATTACATTTGCGAATACATTTAATTAAAGAAGATATGATGGATTTATTTATTTTGGGAGCAATGATCGGCCCGTGGCAGATCGTTCTCATAGTTATTATTATTCTTTTGCTTTTTGGAGGCAAGAAAATACCCGACCTGATGAAAGGACTCGGTGAAGGCATAAAGGAGTTTAAGAAAGCAACCCATGAGAAGGATGATGACAAGGAAGATGAGAAAGAGGCTATAGAAGACAGCAGTAAATAATAACTCCTGGACCACTCCGGCTTGATAATTCTTGATTATTCTATAAATCGATATCACATGGGATATCCATGTTAATTCGCTATTTCGGTTTTGTTTTTGTTTTATCGGTATTCATTAATTTCCGGGGCCAGACAACAGATATTGATCCCATACCCGATCTCCTTGTAGAATACCGTATTGCTGAACTGGATAATTCTACACCGGTATCCCTTGATTTTAATGAACATGTAAGGGATTTTATAACTATTTTTGCAGTAGAACGGTACGAACAATTAGGCAGGATAATTGGCCTTGGCAAGCTTTATTTTCCAGTTATAAAAGAAATTCTTGATCGCCACAACCTTCCCTTTGAGATCAAATACCTTGCTATTATCGAGTCAGCCCTTGATCCGCATGCGGTTTCTTCATCGGGGGCTGTAGGATTATGGCAGTTTTTGTTACATACGGCAAGAATGTTTGACCTCGAAGTCAGTTCCTATATAGATGAACGAATGGATGTTTACAAGTCCACTGAAGCAGCTGCCAGTTACATGGCTTATCTTCATGGGATGTTTGGTGACTGGCATCTGGCTTTCGCTGCCTATAACAGCGGCCCCGGTGTTGTAAGAAATGCAATTATACGTTCCGGGGGCAGAAGGAATTACTGGGAGATAAGGAAATACCTTCCTGAACAGTCACAACGTTTTATCCCTGCATTTATAGCTATCAATTACCTGATGAATTATTATGAAGATTATCAGATTGTACCCAGGTTACCTGAATATGAGTTTAAGGACATTGATACGCTGCATGTTTCAAGAGCTCTTGGCTTAAAGCAAGTGAGTGAAGGGTTGAATATTCCCATAGAGACCCTTCGTTTTTTGAATCCGGTATACAGACTTGATTATATCCCTGCCAACGGACTGTCAAACACGCTGGTTCTGCCTTCTGTATATATACCTGCCTTTTTAAACAACTATGAAAGGATTTATACCTGCGGATTAGGATATTATTTTAAGCAAAATGATCCGGATACTGACAGAGATGCACATCTTATTAAAATTATCCACAGGGTAAGGGGCGGGGATTTTATTCATAAAATTGCAATCATATACGGCACTCTATCCAATAAAATCATGGAGTGGAACCAGCTGGATGACGATTTAATATATGAAGGACAGGAGTTGATAATATGGATCTCTAAGGATATGCTCGAACAACTCGATGATAAGCTGCCTTTTATCGTTGATGCTGATGACGGAGCCATTTAATGAGCAGGCCGGAACGCTTTTTGTGGCAAATAGGATGTTATCCACTGAAAGAATTGATTCTGGTGGTATTGTGATTACATATGATATCAAAACATACACCATAATTGTTATAGGTAATACCACTATTATCATTTGTACGTTATAAGATTAGCATTAAAATTATAAGATTAAACAATGGAAAGAATTTTAAAATCAAAAAGGCTTTTAATACTGCTATTTATATCAAGCCTTGCAACAATATTTTCCTGCAGCTCTGAAAGGAGTCCGCTCCTCCCAAAGATTACAGGGCAAGCCGGAGAAGTAGTGCTGGTAATGAATGAACCGATATGGGAATCTGAAGCCGGAAGGGCTATGGGAAATATTCTGGCATCTGAGCATCCCGGATTAACGCAATTAGAACCTATGTTTGATATTGCAAGGATCGGGCATACATCTTTTACAAATATTTTTAAAACCCACCGGAATATTATTGTAGTAAATGTTTCTTCCGGGGATGAGGGTACAAGAATGAATATAAGGGAGAATGTATGGGCCAAGCCCCAGATAGTACTGGAGATCAATGCAGAAAATACTGATGCTCTTCATTCTTTTATAGTCACACAGGAGGAGAGAATTCTTGAAGAACTGGTTCAGGCAGAGATAAACCGGATAATTGATTATAACCGCGAGTTTGAACGATCCTCCATAAGAGAGCACCTTGAAGAAAATTTCAATTTGTCACTCATTGTACCCCGGGGGTATAACATCGCCGTTGACACTGACGATTTTGTTTGGATCAGGCATGATCCGAGGACTCTGACAAGGGATATTATTCAGGGAGTTTTTATT
>PXAP01000235.1 GCA_003567115.1 Bacteroidota bacterium | reverse complement strand
TGACAGTATGCCATGTACCCTCCGGATTCAATTAAGCATGGTTATTATCCCGGCTGTTATGTACTCTCCTGTTATAGATTTTACCAATTTTCGCCAAAATAATATTTTATAAAGCGGACTCAATAATTAAACCTTAAAAAACTGGTAATTATGATTGATTTTTTCACCACAATTTTCAGGGGAGAGTATGTAATTATTACCTACCTTCTGGCCGTGCTGTTGATTTTTGCAGTTTCTGTTATTATGCTGATTGTTATAAGCAAAATAGCCGGTGCATGGGCAGGCCAGGAAGCCCGGGAGTTTGTAAGCCGGCTGAGGGTGAAATTGAGACTGCCGGTCATATTGCTTGCATTGTTTGTCTCACTTGTTATCCCGATCTCCTTTTTTGACCACCAGATAAGGCATACCGGTTACATCAGTCACCTGATATCTGTGATGGTGATAATATTTGTGAGCTGTATACTTATCCAGTCGGTACACCTTATAAAATTTTTCATTCTGCGTAAGTTCGATATTCAGGATAAGGACAATCTTCAGGCCAGGAAGGTGTTTACACAATTCAGGGTGCTTGAGAATATAGTGATTTTCCTTATAGTGCTGGTGGGAGTGTCGCTGGTGCTTATGTCCTTTGAAGGGATCAGGAAGATAGGGGTAAGCCTTATTGCTTCGGCCGGTGTGGCGGGTATTATAATAGGTTTTGCTGCCCAGAGGGCAATAGGCACTATCCTTGCCGGCATACAGATTGCATTGAGCCAGCCCATCAGGCTTGACGATGTGGTAATAGTGGAGAACGAATGGGGAAGGATAGAGGAGATCAACCTTACGTATGTGGTGGTGGCCATATGGGACAAGCGCAGGCTGGTACTTCCTACCACCTATTTTATTGAAAAGCCTTTCCAGAACTGGACCCGAACGGATGCAGACATACTTGGAACCGTGTTCATTTATGCCGACTATACCCTTCCGGTGGATGCCGTAAGAAAAGAGCTGGACCGGATTTTGGAAGGAAACCCGCTCTGGGACGGCAAGGTTAAGGTGGTGCAGGTGACCGATGCAACTGAGAGGACAGTGGAGTTAAGGGCGCTGGTAAGTGCCGCCGACTCACCGTCTGCATGGGATCTGAGGGTATATGTGCGTGAAAGGCTTCTTGCCTTCCTGCAGGAGAAATATCCTCATTGCCTGCCCAGGGCAAGAGTCAGCCTTGACCCCGGCAGGCTGGGAAAGGACCCTGCCACCGGATAGACTTTGAGGGAGGGTGAAGTTTTATTCCCCCTCCTGCTCTTCCTCGTATGCTTTGAGGAGCTTCTCCTGCAGGTCTCCGGGTACCGCTTCGTATCTGGCCATCCTCATAGTATAGGTTGCCCTGCCGTTGGTCAGCGAACTCAGCGCCGTTGAATATTTTCCCATCTCGGCAAGGGGAACCCTGGCTTTAATTATCTCAAATCCTTTTTCACTGGTCATGCCTTCAATCATGGCACGACGGGCCTGAAGGTCACTCATAACATCTCCCATTTTTTCGGAAGGCACCATTACCTCAACATCATAAATAGGTTCGAGGATGCGGGGACCCGCATTTTTGAAGGCTTCCCTGAAAGCGTTACGGCCTGCCAGCTTGAAGGAGATCTCGTTGGAGTCGACCGGGTGCATTTTACCGTCATAAACCGCCACCCTTATATCACGCGCATAGGATCCGGTAAGCGGTCCCTCCTCCATCTTCTCCATAATCCCCTTGAGTATGGCAGGCATGAAACGATTGTCAATGGCTCCGCCGACAATACAGTTGAAATATACCAGCATGCCTCCCCATGGCAGCTTGTGATCTTCCCTGCCCCGCACCGATACATTGATCTCTTTACCGTCTACTTTGTATTTTACCGGATCGGGCATATCTTCGGAGTATGGCTCGATCACCATGTGCACCTCGCCGAACTGTCCGGCACCGCCCGATTGTTTTTTATGCCGGTAGGTGGACTGGGCTGTTTTGGTAATTGTTTCCCGGTAGGGAATTTTCGGAGGTATAAAATCGGTTTCAATTTTGAAAATATTGTCGAGGTGCCACTTCAGGATATTCAGATGATATTCGCCCTGCCCGTGAACGATGATCTGTTTAAGCTCCTTGGAGTATTCAATGACAATGGTGGGGTCTTCATCATGCATCCTTGAAAGTGCCTCACCCAGTTTTTCCTCATCCGACTCGCTTTTTGCCTTGATGGCAGTCCGGAATTTGGGTTCCGGATAGGTTATGGACTCAAACTCAAAAGATTGTCCCGCAACTGTAAGTGTATGATTTGCCTTGGTGTTTTTTAGTTTAACTGTTGCACCTATATCTCCGGCAACAAGTTTGGGTACCTTGGTCCGGTTTTTGCCGGCCGCAACCAGCAGCTGGGAAAATCTTTCCTTTGCCGCGGTATTGTTATTTATCAGATCCATGTTTTCGGTAATTTCTCCCGACATTACCTTAAAAAAGTTGATCTCTCCTATATGGGTTTCAATACTTGTCTTAAAGACAAAAACAGAGGCCGGAGATGATTTGTCGCATTTTATCTCTTTACCGTCTTTTGTTACCGCCGGACCGGTTTCGTGAGGACCGGGTGCAGCTTCGGAGATGAATTCAAGCAGCCTTCCCACGCCAATATTCTTTTTTGAGGAAATGCACAAAACGGGAAACATGTTTCTTGTTTTGATCCCCAGCCTTATACCCTTCAGCATTTCATCTTCCTCAAGGGTTCCTTTTTCAAAAAAGGTTTCCATCAGGCTTTCGTCGTTTTCGGCTGCGGCCTCAATCAACTCATTTCGCAATTCTTCCGCCCTGCCGGCCTGGTCGGCCGGAATATCTGAAATTTCAGGCTTTCCGCCATCCGCCGCATATTTATACATTTTCATCTTAAGAACATCAACCAGAGAGTTGAAGTTTTCTCCTGCATTGACCGGGTATTGAAATATAACGGCTTTATTGCCGTAACTTTGCTTTAAAGATTCCACCACTTTTTCGAAACCTGCCTTATCGTGATCCAGCTGGTTTACTGCCATTATAACCGGCTTGTTATGTGATTCGAGATGCCTTCCCTGTATCTCGGTTCCAATTTCAACTCCATGCTGGCCGTTTATAAGCATCAGGGCGGTATCTGCGGGCCGCAATCCGGTTATCAGTCCCCCGCTGAAATCATCGAGCCCGGGTGTATCGATAAGATTTATTTTTTTGCCGGCGTACTCTGTATAGAGCACAGTTGCAAATACCGAGTTTTCATTTTCATGTTCTATCTCATTGTAGTCGGAAACAGTGTTTTTGCTTTCAACTGAGCCCCTTCTCTCTGTCACCCCTCCTTCAAAAAGCATGGCTTCCACCAGAGTGGTTTTACCTGATTTGAGATTACCGCAAACCACTATGTTTTTTATCTGATCCGTCTGGTAAGTTATCATTTGTAATTTATGATTGTGTTAAAAAAATAATTTATCTGTATTTATATTTAATGTTCTGATATTTAATGCACAAGCCCTGTTAAAGTTACAAACAGGGTTCAAAAGTAATAATTTTTAATCAAGATACCATGCTTTGTAACAGGTTTAAATTTCCGGATAATTATATTGATAAGGTCAATCTTTTTATTAAATTTGCAGTTTTTTATTTCAATCTTAACTATTTAATTATTTAATGACATCTTGTAGAGATTCTGCCGTAAACAGGCGGATTCTTTTTTAAGATAACTCAGGCTTATTATATTTGTTTTTATTGTTTTTATAAAAAAAAATATACCTTTGCACTCCCGTTTGCAAGATGTTTTATAATAATATTATTTGAATTAATCTTTATGCCTACAATTCAGCAATTAGTAAGAAAAGGAAGGACCAGACTTACTGAAAAGAAAAAGTCTCCTGCACTGGACGCATGTCCGCAAAAAAGAGGTGTATGTGTTCGTGTATACACCACAACACCCAAAAAGCCCAATTCTGCCATGAGAAAGGTGGCCAGGGTAAGGCTGACCAACGGAAAAGAAGTAAATACATATATTCCCGGAGAGGGACATAATTTGCAGGAACACTCTATTGTACTTATAAGGGGAGGCAGGGTAAAGGACCTGCCAGGCGTCAGGTACCACCTGATTCGTGGTGCACTTGATTCGTCAGGTGTGGAGGATCGCACCCAAAGACGGTCAAAATACGGGACAAAAAGACCTAAGGTGAAAAAATAATTTCAAACAAAGCAGAAGTATAAATTAGATGAGAAAGTCGAAGCCAAAAAAGAGAGTTTTACTGCCGGATCCTAAATATAATGATATTGAGATTACCCGGTTTGTTAACAATATGATGTACAATGGCAAAAAGAGCCTGGCATTCAATATATTGTATGATGCTTTGAATATTGTTGAACAGAAAACAAAAGATACCGGTAAAACGCCTCTGGAGATATGGAAGAAGGCACTTGAAAATATTACTCCCATGGTGGAGGTTAAAAGCCGTCGTGTGGGAGGGGCCACTTTTCAGGTTCCTCAGGAGGTCAGGGCAGAGAGAAAGGTTTCAATCAGTATGAAGAATATGATAATTTTTTCCCGCAGGCGTGCAGGCAAAACCATGGCCGATAAACTTGCTGCGGAAATAACTGCCGCCTATAATGAAGAGGGCGCTGCTTTTAAAAGGAAAGAAGATATGCACCGGATGGCTGAGGCAAATAAGGCTTTTGCACATTTCAGATTTTAAATATAAAGTTTCCTGGAGATCAGATAAAAGAGGTTGGGTAATATATCGATGAATACGAGTTTAAAATACAGGAGGAATATTGGTATCATGGCGCACATTGATGCCGGTAAAACAACCACAACAGAAAGGATTCTGTTCTATACCGGTATTACTCACCGCATGGGTGAGGTGCATGATGGTGCTGCTACAATGGACTGGATGGTACAGGAACAGGAGCGCGGTATTACAATAACCTCGGCAGCAACCACTGCTTTCTGGAAATATAATAATGATGAGTTCAAAATAAATATAATCGATACTCCGGGTCATGTTGATTTTACGGTAGAGGTAGAGCGTTCATTGAGAGTTCTGGATGGTGCGATTGCTGTATTTTGCGCCGTTGGCGGAGTCGAACCTCAGTCCGAGACCGTATGGAGGCAGGCGGACAGGTACAGGGTGCCCCGTATCTGCTTTATAAATAAGATGGACCGTTCCGGCGCGGATTTTTTGGCTGTTGTTTCACAAATACATGAAAAACTGGCAGCCAACCCCGTTCCCCTCCAATTGCCAATTGGCCGGGAAGAGTCTTTCAGGGGGGTTGTAGATCTTGTTGATATGCAAGCTATGATATGGAATGAAGAATCACTGGGGGTTACTTATGAAATGACCGATATCCCCGATGATCTGCTTGTAGAAGCTAAAGAGTGGAGGAACCGGCTTGTCGAATCGGTTGCGGATGCCGATGATGTTATTCTTGAAAAATATCTGGATAACCCCGATTCAATTACCCCTGAGCAATTATCAAATGCAATTAGGAAGGCCACAATACAGATGAGAGTTGTACCGGTGTTGTGTGGTGCGGCATTCAAGAACAAGGGTATCCAGCGGTTGCTGGATGCAATTGTCGCTTTCTTACCTTCTCCTGTTGAGGTCGATCCTGTTAAAGGGATCAATCCGAGAAATGACCAGGAGGTTGAAAGAGAACCTGATGTATCGGAACCTTTGGCAGCTCTTGCTTTTAAAATTGCAACCGATCCTTTTGTCGGCCGGCTTGCTTTTTTGAGGGTATACAGCGGGAGGTTAAATGCCGGAAGCAATGTGCTGAACGTGCGAACAGGAAAAAAGGAGAGGATTACCAGGCTTTACCAGATGCATGCCAACAAACAGAATTCAAAGGATTTTATTGAAGCCGGTGATATATGTGCGGCGGTTGGGTTCAAAAATATCGTAACAGGAGATACCTTATGTGATGAAAAAAAGCCCGTGTTGCTTGAATCGATTACCTTCCCGGAACCGGTAATTGGTGTGGCCATAGAGCCCAAAACACAAAAAGATATCGATAAACTGGGAATGGCTCTTAACAAACTTGCAGAAGAGGACCCGACATTCAAGGTAAAGTATGATGAACAGTCAGGCCAGACACTGATAAACGGCATGGGCGAACTGCATCTTGAGATTTTGGTGGACAGACTGAAGCGTGAGTTTAAGGTTGAATGCAATCAGGGTGCTCCGCAGGTAGCATACAGGGAAGCTGTAACAGGGTCGGTTGAGCACAGGGAGGTATTCAGGAAACAAACCGGAGGTAGAGGGAAATTTGCAGACATTATTGTTCGGATATCTCCAGCTGATGAAGGGTATAGCGGACTTCAGTTTGTTGATGAGGTGAAGGGGGGCAATATACCAAAAGAATTTATACCGGCCGTGGAGAAGGGGTTTACCCAAGCCATGCAAAACGGTGTTATTGCCGGGTTTCCACTGGAAAACCTGAAAGTTGTTCTGCTTGACGGTTCTTTTCACAGCGTGGACTCAGACAGCCTTTCTTTCGAGATTGCCGCAAAGCAGGCATACAGGAAAGCTCTGCCTAAAACAAAACCTGTTTTACTTGAACCCGTAATGAAAGTTGAAGTAGTTACTTCCGAGGAGTATATGGGCGATGTTATATCTGATCTGAATAAAAGAAGGGGGCATATAAAAAATATGGAGAGTAAGGCCGGGGGACGTATCATAAGTGCTCTGGTTCCCCTGGCAGAGCAATTCGGATATGTTACCGTTTTGCGCACACTGACCTCGGGAAGGGCCACTTCTACTATGGAGTTTTCACATTATGATCAGGTTAGCGATGATGTGGCAGGAAAGATACTGGAAAATACAACAGGGCAAAAAGAATCAGCATAATATTAATAAGATGAGCCAGAAAATACGAATAAAATTGAAGTCATACGATCATAATCTGGTGGACAAGTCCACCGAAAAAATCGTTAAAACTGTAAAGTCGACCGGTGCTGTTGTAAGCGGACCGATACCTTTGCCCACACATAAGCGGATATTTACAGTCCTGCGTTCACCTTTTGTAAACAAGAAAGCAAGGGAACAATTTGAGCTGAGTTCATATAAACGCCTGCTGGATATTTACAGCTCGACTCCCAAAACAATTGATGCGCTTATGAAGCTTGAATTACCAAGCGGTGTTGAGGTTGAAATTAAAGTGTAATTATTTTGTAAAACAAAAAAAATGTCCGGATTAATTGGCAAAAAAATAGGAATGACCGCGGTTTTTGATGAAGAGGGGAATAATATTCCCTGTACTGTGATAGAGGCAGGTCCATGTGTGGTTACCCAGATCAAGACTGCAGATAAGGATGGATATGAGGCAGTACAGCTTGCCTTTGACGACAAAAAGGAGAAATCATGCAACAAGCCTCTGCTTGGTCATTTCAAAAAAGCGAAAACAGGCCCAAAAAAGAAACTGCACGAATTTCATGATTTTACACGGGAAGTGAAACCAGGGGATATTATTACAGTTGACCTTTTTAATAAAGATGTCTGGCTTGATATTACCGGTGTATCCAAAGGAAGGGGCTTTCAGGGAGTAGTAAAAAGACATGGCTTTTCGGGAGTGGGAGATGCCACCCACGGGCAGCATGATCGCTTGCGGGCCCCCGGCTCAATTGGCAGCTCGTCAGATCCTTCACGTGTTTTCAAAGGAATGAGGATGGCGGGCAGAATGGGTGGTGAAAATGTTATGATGATCTCTTTACGGGTTTTAAAGATAATACCCGAAAGCAATCTTTTACTTGTGAAAGGGTCGGTACCCGGCGCCAAAGGTTCATATTTAATTATTCAGCAATAAAATGGAGTTATCAGTTTATAATATCAAAGGAGAAAAAACCGGCAAGAATGTAAGCCTGAATGAAAGCGTTTATGGCATTGATCCCAATGATCATGCCATCTATCTGGACGTTAAGCAGTATCTTGCCAATATCAGGCAGGGTACGCATAAAACAAAAGAACGTTCGGATGTAGCCGGAAGTACGAGAAAAATCAAGAGGCAGAAAGGAACCGGTACTGCACGTGCAGGGGACATAAAAAATCCCATATTCAGGGGTGGAGGCCGCACCTTCGGTCCCCGGCCCCGTGATTACAGTTTCAAGCTCAACCAAAAGGTTAAGAAGCTTGCCAGGCGATCAGCACTTTCATATAAGGCCAGGGACGGCAAAATATGGATTATTGAGGATTTTAATCTGGAAACACCGCGGACAAAGGATTATCTTGAAATTCTCAATAATTTGAAAATTAACCTGAAAAAGTCCCTTCTGGTTTTAAACGAACAAAATAAAAACATATATTTGTCCTCCCGTAATTTGCAGCACGCCAGGGTTGTAAAAGCTTCTGAAATAACAACATATGATATTATGAATGCTTCGGCTTTGTTACTTGTGGAAAGCTCCGTTGATGTTCTGGACAATATGTTAAGTAACCGGAAATAATAAATTATTATGGATATTCTTAAGAAACCTGTTGTTACCGAAAAAATGACCAATCTGGGTGAAAAACTCAACCAGTATGGTTTCATTGTTGACAAGCGGGCAAACAAGATAGAGATAAAAAAGGCCGTTGAAGAGATGTATGATGTAAGGGTTGATGATGTGAGCACCATGATTTATGGAGGGAAGGCCAAATCCAGGTATACCAAAACCGGAATAATTTCCGGCAAAACCCCTTCTTACAAGAAGGCTGTAGTTACTCTTGCCGAAGGCGATAATATAGATTTTTACAGCAATATATAGAGTTTTCGGGGAGAGTCTTTTTCCCCGGAAGGGATATGATGTTAATATTTAATATACTATAGTTTTATCCAAAATGGCAGTAAGGAAGTTAAACCCGGTAACCCCGGGCCAGAGACATAAGATTAAATCAACATTTGAACATATCACAGTTGATAAGCCTGAAAAGTCGTTGCTTGCCCCGCATAAAAGATCGGGTGGAAGGAACAACTCCGGCAAAATGACATTGAGGTATATGGGAGGAGGCCATAAGCGCCGCTACCGGGTTGTTGATTTTAAAAGAAACAAAGACGGAGTTCCGGCTACGGTAAAGACAATTGAGTATGACCCCAACCGGTCTGCAAGAATTGCCCTGGTGGTTTATGCTGATGGAGAAAAAAGTTATATTATTGCTCCGTCGGGGCTAAAGATTGGCCAGACTGTCGTTTCCGGAAAAAATGTCTCGCCGGAGATAGGGAATACACTGTTTCTTTCTGATATTCCACTGGGTACGGTTATCCATAATATTGAAATGAAACCGGGACGCGGTGCTGCAATATCTAGAAGTGCCGGTTCCTACGCACAGTTAACCTCACGTGAAGGAAAATACGCTACAATAAAGCTTCCCTCAGGTGAGATAAGGATGATACTGGTAACCTGCCGTGCAACCATCGGCAGTGTATCAAATCCCGATCATACGCTTGAAGAATCAGGTAAGGCAGGCCGCAGCCGCTGGCTCGGGCGCAGGCCGAGGGTAAGGGGGGTTGTTATGAATCCGGTTGATCATCCTATGGGTGGCGGAGAGGGCCGTGCATCGGGTGGTCATCCGAGGTCAAGGAAAGGATTGCCCGCCAAGGGTTATAGGACCCGTTCAAAAAAGAAAGCTTCAAACCGGTATATTATTGAGAAAAGGAAAAAATAATTCAGAAACAAACGATTATTATGAGTCGATCGCTTAAAAAGGGACCTTTTATAGACTATAAGCTTGAAAAAAGGGTAAATGACATAAACCGGTCAGGCAAAAAAACCGTGATAAAAACCTGGTCGCGCCGTTCGATGATATCTCCTGATTTTGTCGGACATACGATTGCCGTCCATAACGGGAATAAATTTATTCCAGTCTATATAACTGAGAATATGGTTGGTCATAAACTGGGTGAATTTTCTCCCACCCGTATATTTCGTGGTCATGGAGGGAAAAGAAAATAAGCAGGATTTAACAACGATATAATATAATTGTCAGCGATGGGATCCAGAAAACAGAAAAGAGCTCAAAAAATAAAAGAGGAAAAGAAAAGCCGGAATTTTGCAGTTCTGCGCAATTGCCCGACCTCACCAAGGAAAATGCGGCTGGTTGCAGATATGGTAAGGGGTGAGGAGGTGAACAAAGCTCTTGATACGCTTAGATTCAGTTCCAGGGAAGCATCCCGCAGAATGGAGAAATTATTGCTGTCAGCCATTGCAAACTGGCAGAATAAGAACGAAGGTGTGCGCATTGAAGACACCCGACTGATAGTTTCAGAGGTCAGGGTCGATCAGGCCAGGACACTCAAAAGGCTCAGACCTGCACCACAGGGACGGGCCCACCGTATAAGAAAACGCTCCAACCATGTAACTGTGGTACTGGATAAAGTTGAACCGACAGAAATTTAATACAAAATAACAGTCAATGGGACAAAAAGTTAATCCGATCAGTAACAGATTAGGCATTATCAGGGGATGGGACTCCAACTGGTTTGGAGGTAACGATTATTCCGGCAAACTGGTGGAAGATCACCAGATAAGGGAGTATCTGAATGCCAGGCTGGCAAAAGCCAGCATTTCAAAAATCATTATAGAGCGTACGCTTAAACTGATTACGGTTACTGTAAATACCGCACGGCCCGGCATAATAATCGGAAAAGGGGGACAGGAAGTTGACAAGCTGAAGGAAGAACTCAAAAAAATTACCGGAAAGGATGTGCAGATAAATATTTTTGAGGTAAAACGCCCCGAGCTGGATGCCAGAATAGTAGCAAACAACCTTGCAAGGCAGATAGAGGGAAAAATATCATACAGGCGTGCAATCAAGATGGCTATTGCTTCAACAATGCGCATGGGTGCAGAGGGAATCAAGGTGCAGATCAGCGGCAGGCTTGGTGGTGCTGAGATGGCCAGATCGGAGATGTACAAGGAAGGCCGTACGCCCCTTCATACACTCAGGGCCAATATTGACTATTCTCTCAGTGAAGCTCTCACCAAGGTCGGATTGATCGGCATCAAGGTGTGGATTTGCAAGGGCGAGATTTTCGGTAAGGTCGACCTGTCACCCAACCTCGGTGTAAGCAGTAGGGCAGCCGGTGATAAAAAAGACCGTGGCGGGTTTAAAAGAAGAAAAAAATAGTTCTATAACATATCATAAAGTACTGTTTTAATGTTACAACCAAAGAAAACAAAATTCAGACGGCAGCAAAAAGGAAAGATGAAGGGCAATGCCCAGCGTGGAAATCAGCTTGCTTTCGGATCATTTGGAATCAAGGCGCTTCAAGAATCGTGGATTACCGGCCGCCAGATTGAAGCTGCCAGACAGGCTGTTACCCGTCATATGAAAAGGGAGGGTCAGATATGGATTCGCATATTCCCCGATAAACCAATTACAAAGAAACCTGCCGAGGTGCGTATGGGTAAGGGAAAGGGTGCTCCGGAAGCTTTTGTGGCACCGGTAACTCCCGGAAGAATCATAATAGAGACAGAGGGGGTGCCCATTAAGGTAGCAAGGGAGGCCCTGAGGCAG
>PXAP01000028.1 GCA_003567115.1 Bacteroidota bacterium | reverse complement strand
CGTCGTATACCTTGTCCTCCGCTTCCGCCGTGACGTTCAAACCGCGGGCCGTGATGTCCGCGGTGGTCGTTACCGTTGTCTGGCCCAGGGTGTAGTTCCCCGCGTCGTCGCCCTCCAAGGCCAACTCGGCGACCGTGACCTCCTTGTCCGTACCGACGTGGCGGTCCTCGAACGTCGCGCTGACGTAAGTGACGGTCAACTGGTCACCGTCGATCCGGTCGTCATCCAACGTCACCGTGGCGTCC
Source organism: Bacteroidota bacterium (assembly GCA_003567115.1). GTDB lineage: Bacteria > Bacteroidota > Bacteroidia > Bacteroidales > PUMT01 > PXAP01. Next base: position 2,305 of record PXAP01000028.1, on the reverse strand, counting down.
ACCGTGCCGTCGTATACCTTGTCCTCCGCTTCCGCCGTGACGTTCAAACCGCGGGCCGTGATGTCCGCGGTGGTCGTCACCGTCGTGCTGGCCAGCGTGTAGTTCCCCGCATCGGGGCCCTCCACGGCCAACTCGGCGACCGTAACCGTCTTGTCCGTGCCGACGTGCCGGTCCTCGAATACGGCGCTGACGTACGTGACGGTCAAGTGGTCCCCCTCGATCCGATCGTCGCTTAACGTCACCGTCGCGTCCACCGTGCCGTCGTATACCTTGTCGTCCGCGTCCACCGTAACATTCAATTCGCGGGCCGTGATGTCCGCGGTGGTCGTCACCGTCGCGCTGGCCAAAGTGTAGTTCCCCGCATCGGGGCCCTCCAAGGCCAACCCGGCGACCGTAACCGTCTTGTCCGTGCCGACATGCCGGTCCTCGAATTCGGCGCTGGCGTAAGTGACGGTCAGTTCGTGCCCTTCGATCCGGTCGTCGTTCAACGTGACCGTCGCATCCACCGTGCCGTCGTAAACCTTGTCTTCCGCGTCCACCGTAACATTCAATTCGCGGGCCGTGATGTCCGCCGTGGTCGTCACCGTTGTGCTGGCCAAAGTGTAGTTCCCCGCATCATCGCCATTCAACTCCAAACCCGTGACCGTAACCGTCTTGTCCGTGCCGACGTGCCGGTCCTCGAATTCGGCGCTGGCGTACGTGACGGTCAAGTGGTCCCCCTCGATTCGATCGTCATCCAACGTCACCGTGGCGTCCACCGTCCCATCGTAAACCTTGTCCTCCGCCACCGCGGTGACGACCAGCGGCCTTGCCTGAACGAACTGGCCATCGATCAATTCGCCCGAACTGGCAAGAAACCGAGTGTTTTCTGCCGGCTCATATTGAGCCGTTATGGCATACGTGCCTGCAGCGAAATCCGAGACCACGGTGCTTACCGCCTGGCCATCGTCCAACGCCACCGGGGCTCCCAGTTCGCTTCCGTTTACCCAGAACTGAATGCTGCCGGTGGGAACCAGTTCGCCCGCCGCTTCAACGCTCGCCGTGAAATACACCGGATCGCCATAAACCGAAGGGTTCGCATTGGAAATCACGCTCGTCGCCGTTTCGACCCACGACGGAGCCGCCAGACGCACTTCGGTGTCCGTGTAATGGACGGTCAGCGGCACCCCGTTGAATTCCAATTCCGCCAGTTCCTCCAGCCCGGAAAACCGGCCTTGAACCGTGTCGGCCGACACGATCACAAATTCATCCCCATACTGCGGGACATAATCGCCCATCACGCCCAACGTGACACCGTCCAAATCGACCGTTCCCGCCACATTCAATTGCCAGTGCTCTGCATCGACCGCAGTTCCCTCGATCGCAATGGTCAGTTCCGAGGCGAACGATACGGTCCCCGAGTCAACCGTTGCGTCGACCCCCTCGCTGATGGGCTGCACACTGGTGCCGGGCGCCAGCAACAGATCGCCGCCGGCCGTGTCCACAGACCCCGGATCGAAGAGGATCGCCCCGCCGCTGACCAACTGCATATCGGTCGCTGCCGAACGGGTGATCGCTTCAACGAGATGCAGGTCGCCGCTGCTGACATCACCGACGGTCAGGGCCCCCGCCGTAATCCGATCCAGCAGCGATGCGGGCAAACCCAGCACGCCGGGGGTACTGGGGCCGCCCAACGAAATGCCCGTGCCGGCGGTCTCAGGCCGCAACCCGACCGTATTGCTGCCCGCCGCAATCGACGCGTCCGAAGCCAGTTGGATCGAATCCGCGACCAACGTCACGCTGGGGTCCCCGCTCACGGTTGACACCTGAGCGCCCGCTTCCATCGCGATCCCCACACTGGCCGCTCCCCCGCCCGCGCTGCCGATGATCTCGATATCCGAACCGTTCGAACTGATGACCGTACCGGCCCCTGTAAGCAGCACCCCGCTGTTATGATCCGTTCCGAAACCTCCCCTGCCTGCGACCGTCACCTCGCCCGACGTACCACCCTGGATCACGGCCCCCTCTTCGAGCAGAATCCCGGTATTGTGTTCATCCGCGTTGCCACCGCGGCCGGCGACCTGCAATGGGCCCCCGCCCGACACCGCAACGGTGGCCCCGCTCAGGGCGATCCCGACGAACGTACCGCCGGTTGCCACCTCTTGCTGATTGGCCATCAGCGTGATTTGGCCCTCCTCCGCCAAAATCTCGGAACCCTCCGCCATCTCGATATTCCGCATCGCTCGGATCGTCACCCCGCCCACGCCGGCCGCCTGGATGCTGCTGGTCTCGTTCGGCAACGCCACCGTTCCCACATCGGAAACCG
>PXAP01000197.1 GCA_003567115.1 Bacteroidota bacterium | reverse complement strand
TTGAGCCTGTATAATTCGGGCATTACATGCCCGGGATCTATTTTTATTACAGAGTAATTCCCCGGTGGAATATCAATCCATTTCTGTCCGTGAAACCCTTCCACCCATTTCTTAAAAGTGATTGAATCGCCGGTCATCCCGGCAATAACCAATGGTGATGCCAGTTCAGCATTGTTTTCAACAAGAAGTTGCTGATCCCTGAGGCGTAATACTTTATAATCAAGCCGCTTTGTTGTGCCGGTAAAATCATTAAAAAACCAGCTCAGGTCCCTTCCTGCATGGGTTTCAAAAAAATTGCGGAGATCACCGGACCGGGAGTGCCCGAATTTAAAATTGCTGTACCAGGACTGAATTGCAGAATCAAAAAGAGAATCTCCCAGACAGGCTCTCATATAGTCGAAGCCCATTGCCGCTTTATAATAATTAACATGCAGGTCGTGTACCCTGTTGTAGTCGCTGACCGCCATGTCTAATGGCTGTTCAAGGTTCCGGCGGGCCTTAACAAGCCATAGGATTTCATCTATCCGCTGTGCCGGTATGTCGTCTATATTTAAAAACTCAGCAAGTCCCCGATTATTAAGATATACTTCCCATAGCTTTCTTTCAGGATATCTTTCTTCCATATACCGGGCTGTGTAAGCGCGGGCAATCCCTTCATCCAAAAAAGGAGATTGGCGTTCACCAGGCCCGGGGGCAATATGAAACCTGCTCCGGGCCATATTATATGCAATTGATTCATTTAAGGACCAGGCATCATCTTCAAACCCAATTACTGAAATACCCGGATATCCTGCACCTGTTCCGGTGCCCAGGACGCTTTGAACGGCAGTATAACTTTCATAGGGATAATCGCCAATACGGTCGGATAAAAACCAAATGGCACTGTTCACATACTCCGGGGTTTGAATCCAGAGTCTTGCCTGCAGATTGGTAAACATCACCCATGTGGTAACTTCCCTCCCTGAACCGGGAAGCTCAACCTGACCTTTCATTACATTGAACCGTTTATCGGCAAACCACGCAAAATCATTTGCCAGATCCTCTTTATATCGCAGGGTTTTCATCTTCTCAGATGATATAGGGAACCTGGTTCCCGCATACAAATAGGTTGTTTTCCAGGCAGTATCGGCAGCAAGCCTGTTCAGCCACCTGATTTCATCTTCGTTTTGCAGGTTACCTGTTGCACCAACTATGTAATTATCAGGGAGAGTAATACTTACATCAAAACTGCCGAATTCTGAATAAGTCCCGGCTCCATCAAGCCATGGCATTGGGTGCCAGCCGGACTTGTCATAAACTGCCGGTTTGGGATACCAATGTACCATCTGGTATGATTCTCCGATATGACCTAACTGTGAAGTCCTCCCGTCCGGTATTTTTATCCGGAAGGGCGTGGTTATGCAGATGGTGTCACCTGGTGCGACAGGCTCATTAAGGTTAATCCGGCAAATATCAGGAAGGTCAGGCTTCCTGTTCCACTGAACGTGCCGGCCATCCACCCTGAAGTCCAGTGAGTCGATATAGCCTCTCAATTGCGGATCTTCAAACAGCCGTTGCCGTCCCTGAGACCTTAGTAACTGCCTGGCTAACTCGGTGTTATTCGCAGACCAGGCATTCGGCCAGAGGTGAAAATACAGAAACCTGAGAGTATCGAAAGAATTGTTGATGTATTCAACCCTCTGGAATGCACTTAACTTATGGCGCCTGTCATCAAGGGTAACATGAATCGTGTAATTCGCTTCCTGCTGAAAATTATCCTGTGATGACCCTTTCGGGGAAAACAATACAATCATCATCCAGATGAACAGGAACTGCCTTATATTGTGTTTACGAAAAAGTATCTTCAAATTTTAAAAGATAAAGCGGGTTGCGGATTGGATTTTTACAAATTTTATCTCCAAATTTCGGGAATTATTTGATTTTTATTGCATAATTTTAATATTTAAAGCCTTCATACACTAAAACCTGATTGCAATGCTCAAGAAATCATTACTTCTTTTTGCCGGAATATTTATTATTTCCGCAATTACGGCCTCCGAAACCCGCCTGCTCAGGCAGCCGGATGTCAGTGATAATCACATAGCTTTTGCCTATGCCAACAATATCTGGATCACCGGACTTGACGGCGGAGAGGCAAATCGCCTGACAAGTTTCCAGGGCGTCGAATCGTTCCCCAAATTCTCACCTGACGGACAATGGATAGCTTTCAGCGGACAGTTTGCCGGCAGCACCGATGTTTATGTTATATCGGTTGACGGAGGAGAGATGAAGCGTCTTACCTGGCACCCCGGGGCTGACATAGTCAGGGGCTGGAGCCCTGACGGCAGAGTGGTATTCACCTCAGGAAGGGAAAGCGCCCCGGTAGGATACCCGAAGTTCTTTGCAATCGGATTTGACGAGGGGCTGCCGGAAGCCCTGCCGATTCCAAGGGGCTACAGGGGCGAATATTCACCTGACGGTATGCACTTTGCCTATGAGCTTGTGAGGCCCTCGGATGAGGAGTGGCGAAACTACAGGGGAGGCCAGAACAGGCCTGTCTGGGTCCTGAATATGGAAGACCACACCCTGTATGAACTTCCCCGGGAAGATAATGCACGTAACCAGTATCCGGTATGGATTGGAAACACTGTTTATTTTCTCTCCGATCGTGATTATACCATGAACCTTTACAGCTATAACATGGAAAACAGCAACCTTCGGCAGCGCACGTTTTATTCGGATTACGATATAAAATATCTCAGCTCGGGCGGGGGACTGCTGGTTTATGAATATGCAGGTAATATATATAAGTATGACCCTTCTGCAGGAGAACCCCAAAAGCTGAAAATTACAGCACGGGGAGATTTTCCCTGGGCAATGGCCGCCTGGAAGGATGTAAGTGATTATCTTGCCAACGGGACGCTTTCACCAACCGGTGTAAGGGCGGTTTTTGAAGCCAGGGGGGATATATTTACAATACCGGCTGAAAAGGGAGACTGGCGGAACCTCACAAGCTCACCGGGTGTAAGGGAAAGACATCCGGTATGGTCCCCTTCCGGGGAAAAAATAGCATGGTTCTCAGACAAAACCGGCGAATACAGGCTTATGATAGGGACTCAGGACGGACTGGAGGAGCCGGGGGAGATTGAGCTCCCCGAGCCCAATTTCAATTATACACCGCGCTGGTCGCCCGATTCAGAGTATCTTTTTTACACCGATGCCAATCTCAAGCTCTGGCTGGTTGAAGTGGAAACAGGTGATGTAAGGTATATAGACCAGGACAGGTTCATTCATCCCCAGCGTACAATGGATCCGGTATGGTCGCCCGACTCCAGGTGGATAGCTTATTCAAAGCGCCTTACCAATCAGTTTCATGCCATTAAAGCTTATTCCCTGGATAGTGATGAGGTATTGCAACTGACAGATGGTATGTCAGATGCCATATCACCGGCATGGGATGCAAATGGCAAATACCTTTATTTTCTTGCCAGCACAAATTTCGGACTCAATACCGGATGGCTTGATATGAGCTCATACGACAGGCCGGTTACAAGGGCAATTTACCTGATCGTTCTTGACGAGGATGAGCCCTCTCCCCTTCTGCCTGAAAGTGATGAGGAAGAAACAGGTAATGATGACGGCAATGACAATAATAATAACAACGTAACTGTAAAAATAGATCTGGAGGGCATCGACCAGCGTATCCTCTCCCTGGACATACCGGCAAGAAATTTCAGCAATCTTTCTTCTGCCGCCGAAGGCATGATCTTTTACATGGAATCCGTTGAAGGACAGCCCGGCAATGTACTTCACCGCTATGATCTGGATGAACGCGAAGCAACAAGGTACATGTCGCCCGTACATTATTACAGTATATCGGCCGACGGGAATAAGCTGCTCTACCGTTCGGGCACCCGCTGGGGAATAGTCGATACAAGGGCAACACCATCGGTGGGGGATGGTCAGATCGATACCGGCAATCTGCAGGCCAGGGTTGAACCCGGAAAAGAGTGGAGGCAAATATTCCTTGAAGCCTGGCGTATATACAGGGATTACCTGTATGTGGATAACTTTCATGGAGCCGACTGGGATGAGATTTATAACAAATATGAACCTTTGGTGGAACATGTAAAGCACCGGAATGACCTTAATTATATTCTAAGTGTTATGGGGGGCGAAGTATCGATGGGACATTCATATGTCAGCGGAGGCGACATGCCTGATATTCCGGAATCTTCAACCGGGCTCCTGGGAGCCGATCTGGAAATCGACAACGGCAGGTACAGGATAAAAAAGATCTTTACCGGCGAAAACTGGAACCCCGGCCTGCAGGCCCCCCTGAGTGCCCCGGGTATTAAGGTTTCCGAGGGGGATTATATCCTTTCTGTTAACGGAGAAAATCTGACCGATCAGGTTAACCCGTACAGTCTTTTTGAGAACCTGGCAGGCAGGCAGACCGCACTCAGGGTAAACAGCAGACCTGAATATGAGGGTTCATGGGTGATAACAGTCGTGCCGGTGGCAAGCGAGGCTGCATTGCGCAGGCTTGACTGGGTTGAAGGGAATATTAGAAAGGTTGATGAAATGTCGGGCGGCAAACTGGCGTATATCTGGCTGCCAAATACCGGTCAGGCCGGTTATTCATATTTTAACCGTTACTATTTTTCACAGCAGCACAAAGAGGGTGCAGTTGTTGACGAACGGTTCAACGGCGGCGGATCTGCTGCCGATTATATGGTGGATATAATGGGACGGGAGCTGCACGGATTTTTCAATAACCGTATCGATGCTGATCTGCCCTTTACCTCACCGGGGGCAGGAATATGGGGACCGAAAGTAATGATCATAAACGAACATGCCGGATCGGGGGGTGATCTGTTACCATACATGTTCAGGTACCTTGACATTGGTCCCCTGGTTGGCACAACAACCTGGGGTGGCCTGATAGGCATATGGGATTATCCCTTGCTCATTGACCGGGGTGCGATGGTGCCTCCCAGGGGAGGATTTTACGACACTGACGGGGAATGGGCGGTTGAAAACGAAGGGGTGGCGCCCGACATAGAAGTGGAAATGATCCCCCAAAAGGTGATCAGGGGAGAGGATCCCCAGCTGGAAAGAGCTGTTGAGGAGGCCCTGAGGCTGCTTGAGGAAGAACCCGTTGAGATCCATCCCGAACCCGATCCCCCGGTAAGATACAAAAGGGCACCGGAAAAATAACAGCAACCGCAATCCCCGACGCAGTCTGCGGGGATTGCACCCGCAAAATTCATGTTAATTCCAGAAAATGCAATTAAAAGCATTAGATAGCATTTTTATTATAACTGCAAAATTCATGTTAATTCAAGGCCGGTAGCGGAAGTTGAATATATTTCTGCAGTGCCCCTGCATATGGGGTGGAAAGGAACCGGACACGGGGACTGAAAAAATGACTACCCTGGTTTGATTTCCGGTTACTACCAGAAAAAATAGTACAGCAATCCGACTATCAATATTATTCCTGCAGCACCGATATTAAAAGGTTTTCCGGTTTTAAACAATTCCGGCTTGATCTCATAGGCTTTGGGATCGGCTTTGGGCATTCTGGCATTGAAAATAAATATCATCCCGATAAAGCCGAATGCAGTTGCCAGCATAAAGATCGCTTCATAACCCAGATAAGCCAGCTGTCCTATAAAAGAGATGCCGAGTATAAGAGCAATAATTCCGGCTGTTATAAACCCATAGCCTGTCCTGATCATGAAAGAGGCCCTGAAGCCTTTCGGCGGCTCTGCCTTTACCAGTCGCTTGTCCGTCAGGCTCAGGTAGGATGCAATGAATACAAGGATAATAAATACATAACCCATTCTTAAAATAAACGGCATTTCCGGAAATATTATCTTGATTATAATGCCCGCCGGTATAGTCGCTATGGCAGTCCACAACGCAGCCCTTGCGGTAGCCTGTTTCCAGAACAAGCCCATGCCGAACACCACCACCACCCCCGGATAAATATAGCCGGTATATTCCTGGATATACTGGAATGCCTGATCCAGCCCGCCGAGAAGCGGCCGTGCCGAAGCAACTGCAATAACAAGAGCAGTGAATGCCACTATCCTTCCTACCAGGACCAGTTCTCTTTCCGTAGCATCTTTTTTAAAGAAGGGCTTGTAGATATCCATGGTGAAAATGGTTGATGTACTGTTAATCATGGCAGAAAGAGATGAAACTATAGCCGCAACCAGAGCTGCAAAGGTGAGCCCCCTGATCCCGGGAGGAACAATATTTCTGAGCAGCCAGGGATAAGCCTCGTCAGCCCTTACTATCTCCCCGGAATAGCCTCCATCCCTGATAATTTCAGGATGCTGGAAAAGTACATAGGCAGTGATCCCCGGGAGTATTACAATAACCGGTATCAATATCTTAAGATAACCGGCAAAGATCAGTCCCCGCTTGGCGTGCTGAATATTTTCCGCCGCAAGGCCCTTTTGTATGATAAACTGGTTGAACCCCCAGTAACCGAGATTGGTAAGCCACATAGCACCGAGAATAACGGCAAGTCCCGGCAGGTCATAGAATGCATCGGTATATCCTCCTACCCCGTCGGGCACTATCGTTTCCCGGGGAACGATCATGCTGAAGTGGGTATCGGCAGCCTTCTCATATATAACGGCAAGTCCCTGAAAAACACCCTCACCCCCCGATACGGCATATAAACCCAGAAAAGTAGTAACCAGTCCCCCGCCAATCAGAAAAAACACCTGCACCACATCGGTCCACGCTACAGCCTTGAGACCCCCGTAAATTGAATAGACAGCCGAGAAAAAAGCCAGTCCCGCGATACCCCACATAATAGGAATGCCCATTATACGGTCCATGGCAAGTGCTCCCAGCCATATAACAGAGGTCAGGTTAACAAACACGTATACCAGCAGCCAGAAAACGGCAAAAGCAACACTTACACTCTTGTTATACCTGCCCTCAATAAACTGGGGCATGGTATATATCCCCTTGTCCAGGAACATCGGCAGGAAATATTTACCTACAATTATAAGCACAATAGCGGCTATCCATTCATAGGCAGCTATTCCCAGGCCAATCCTGTAACCCGATCCGGACATGGCTATAAAATGCTCGGCAGAAATATTGGCTGCAATCAGGGAAGCTCCGATAGCCCACCATTTAAGTGACCTGCTGGCAAGAAAATAATCCTGCGAGGTTCTTTCTACCCCTTTTTTTATGCGTGACACATATAATCCCACTCCTACGATCATTAAAACATAAACAGCGAAAATGATGTAGTCAATCAGGTCAAATGCTGCTGTGCCCATACAATTGAATTAGTAAAGAATAATTTAAGTCCCCATGTGCTGAGCATACAAAATAATATGAACAAACCAGGGGGGATTTCTCTGTAGTCGGTCTCACATTAAAATAACCATGATCAAAAAAACCTCCGGAAATCTGTCATATAAAAAATTAACTAATCCCTTCATTATCAAATAATCATATAACAAATTGTTATTTTTTTGAGTGATGAAGTTTTATACAATCGCAAACTAAATTATATACTGGTTCAGAATAGCTTCATACAGCTCCTGCTTGCCGCTTATCTGCCGGGGTTCTCCATTTTTGACAGCCAGTTCACGGAGATCTTCCAGCGAAAGCCTTCCCTGCTCAAATTCAGCTCCTTTTCCGGTATCGAACGACTTGTATCTCTCTTCCCTCATCTTACGGTAGGGCGAGTTTTCAAGAATATCATAGGCAATTTCCAGTGCCCTTGCAAAAACATCAATACCTGCAATATGGGCAATGAACAGATCTTCAGGATCAGTGGAGTTTCGCCTTGTATGGGCATCGAAATTTACACCACCGGTTTTAAATCCGCCTGCTTCGATTATAACAAGCATAGTCTCCACAAGTTCGTAAATATTGATGGGAAACTGGTCTGTATCCCATCCGTTCTGGTAGTCACCGCGATTTGCATCAATACTGCCGAATAATCCGGCATCTGCGGCAGACTGCACTTCATGCTGAAAAGTATGTCCGGCCAGAGTAGCATGGTTTACCTCAATATTGATCTTAAAATCCCCCGCAAGCCCGTATTTATTAAGAAAACCGGTAATTGCGGCAACATCATAATCATATTGGTGTTTAGTAGGTTCCATCGGCTTGGGCTCGATAAGGAAGGTTCCCTTAAAACCCTGCTTCCTTCCATAATCACGCGCCATGGTAAGGAACCTTGCCATGTGCTCAATTTCGCGTTTCATATTTGTATTCAGCAGCGAGAAATATCCTTCCCTCCCGCCCCAGAAAACATAATTTTCACCTCCAAGAGCTATCGTGGCATCAATAGCGTTCTTTACCTGTGTCGCAGCGTGGGTAACAACATTGAAATCGGGATTGGTGGCAGCACCGTTCATATAGCGCGGATTAGAGAACACGTTGGCAGTACCCCAAAGCAGCTTTACACCGGAATCTTTCTGTTTTTCCTTTGCATAGTCAACAACGGACTGCAATCTTTTTTCAGTTTCGGTGACGGTCTCAGCCTCATCTACCAGGTCAATATCGTGAAAACAATAAAAAGGGGTGCCCAATTTTGTCATAAACTCAAAAGCAGCATCCATTTTCTCCCTTGCCCTGACCATGGGGTCTGAACTTTGGTCCCATGGAAAAACTTTGGTCCCCGGGCCGAAGGGATCGCCTCCTGTGTTACAGAAGCTGTGCCAGTATGCAACGGCAAACCGGAAATGATCTTTCATCTTTTTACCGGCAACCACTTTGTTCTCATCATAGAATCTGTAAGCCATAGGATTTTTTGAGCGGGGGCCCTCATATTTGATTTTTCCCGTTCCTTTAAAATACTCCCTGTCTCCTTTAAGATATTCCATATTACTGGTTTTTAGGTTAATTTGGTTTTAAAACATATTGATTTTTGTAAATATAATAATTCCTGTAAAAGAGTAACCCTCCGGTGGCAGAACAATTTTATCTTATATACCATAGATTAAATTTACCGGCTGATAAAAGGAGCAGTACTCAAGGTTCGGAATATTTTTCAGGTGTTCATATATCGCTGAAGCAGATCCAGCCAGTTGGAATATGATTCTTCAAGTGCCGGAAGCAGTTCCCTGTCCGGAAAAATCCTGTCAACCACAGTTAGGCCTCCGAAAGCTTCGGAGAAAGAGAGATAAATACCAGCACCTACTGCAGCAGCCCTTGCTGCACCCTGAGACCCGTCTGTATTGTAAAGTTCAATGGTTGCCCCTGTGAGCGAGGCAAGGCTGCTGCCGAACAGGGGACTGAAAAACATGTTGGCATGGCCTGCCCTGATTATTTCGGGCTTTATACCGGTCTGCTCCATTATATCCATTCCGTGCCTGAATGCGAAAACAATACCCTCCTGCGCAGCACGCATGATATGATTACGGGTGTGTATATTGAAATTCATATTGGCAATATGGCAACCGGTATCATTGTTCTCCAGCATCCTCTCGCTGCCGTTGCCAAAAGGCAAAATTGCCAGCCCTTCACTGCCCGGCGGAACCGTTCCGGCCAGCCGGTTAATCTCATTGTAGCCTGTCCCGGCAGGGGCAACATTCCTTTTTATCCATGAGTTCAGTATTCCTGTCCCGTTTATGCACAATAGCACACCCAGCCTTGTTTTGTTCATTTCATGGTTAACATGCGCAAAGGTATTGACCCTTGATTTCGGGTCATACTTAATTTCATCGCTGACCCCGTAAACCACTCCCGAGGTGCCGGCAGTGGCAGCAATCTCGCCCGGATTCAGAACATTGAGTGAAAACGCGTTGTTGGGCTGGTCACCAGCCCGGTAGGTTACCGGTATTCCCTTTTTGAGACCGAGGAGACCGGCTGTGCCGGGAGTAAGCTTCCCCTGGATGGAAAAAACGGGTACCACATCCGGAATAAAAGAGGGATCAATTCCAAAATGGTCAATAACCAGAGACGAAATCTCATTTTTCCTGAAATCCCATAATATCCCTTCCGAAAGACCGGAGGGAGTAATGCATATCTCGCCGGTAAGCTTCATGGCAAGATAGTCTCCCGGCAACATTATTTTGTAAATCTTTTTATAAATATCCGGCTCATTCTCCTTTACCCACGCAAGCTTTGAAGCGGTAAAATTACCCGGTGAATTGAGAAGGGCGGACAGGCATTTTTCCCTGCCTAATGATTCCAGTGCCCTGTTGCCAATATCCACAGCCCGGCTGTCGCACCATATAATAGAAGGACGAAGCGGTTTAAGTTCCCTGTCAACAATTACCAGCCCGTGCATCTGGTAAGAAATACCGATTGCAGCAATGGCATCTGCATCAACAGAAGGATTACCTAAAAGTTCTGCAGTTGCCATGGAGGCATACTTCCACCACATTTCAGGATCCTGTTCAGCCCAGCCGGGATGTGATGCAGAAATCTCCATCTCCTCCCGGGGATACAGGGCAGAAGCAATGCACTCTCCCGTTTCAGTGTCCATTATACTGGCTTTTACCGATGAACTGCCAAGATCATAACCTATTGTTTGCATAATGATGGTAATGTTGTTTTCAATAATCGGGACTATTAACGCCCTTGAAAAATCAAGCAAATCCGCTTTTTGGATTGGCCGTCAACTTTCAGATATCTGATAAAAAAGTAAAATAACCTATAAATTCCCACGGCTAAAACAACCAATGAATATAAAATTTCCTTATCTTAAATTTCCCACAGGCAAGATTAAAAAATTTTATTAGATAGCAAAGCGGTTAGGAGTGTAAGTTAAAATTTTATATATTAAGCACATATTTTAAACCATCCCATGATTATTGCAAATTTAATTCCAATAGTTGATTACCCGGATTTGACATTGCTTACAAACATCAGCATATTTTTCAAATAATAATGAGGAATCTATCATGAACCAGTCTGTGAAACTATCATTAAGGACATTCTTTTTTATTTCATTTATGGCTTTTAATCTGCCAGGCGGAGTAATTGCCGGAATATCTCCTGAGCTCCCAATGAATACAGGAAAAGTTATATTTTGCAATGAGAATAATGGAACTGTTGATAATGAATCCTTTGGCCAAATGCTCAAGGAAAGTGGTTTTAGCGGGGGATTGGTTGTGCATGTGGGATGCGGAAACGGTAAAGAGACTGCCAGCCTTACTCAAAATGATAACTTTATTATCCAGGGTCTTGACACTGACCAGAGAGATATTAACCTGGCCAGGAAATATGCCAGGTCGCTTAATCTTGACGGCAGATTAACTTACAGGCTTTGGGATGGCGGGATACTGCCCTACACCGACAACCTGGTAAATGTTCTTTTTTGGGAAAAAAATGACACCGAACCGGGTATGAATGAAATAATGCGTGTACTCACCCCGAATGGGATTGCATTTATTAAACAGACAGGCGGTTGGAACAGGGTTGTCAAGTCATGGCCGGATGATATAGACGAATGGCCCCACTTCCGCTATGATGCAGGAAGCACGGGAGCTTCCGGCGATCAAAGGGTTGGTCCGCCGGAACATA
>PXAP01000170.1 GCA_003567115.1 Bacteroidota bacterium | reverse complement strand
TCGCTAAGCTCCTTGGATGCTCCTGTAAATTCACTCAAAATTAAAACACCTTTTTTATCATTACGGGAGGCAATATACTCCTTGGCAACAAGATTCATTCCGTCACGCAGGGGGGTCAGAAGAGCAACATCGCTCATCCTGAAAAGGGATATCAGGATTTCATGTGGCAGTGATTTATACTGATAAACAACCGGTACCCAGTTCAGGGTTCCGTATGCCCCGTTTATATTGCCGACAAGCTCATCAAGATTTCTTTTGATCTCCTGGTATGAGTCCACTCCCGTTCTTGAAGGGACAACTATCATGCTGAGGTAAACTTTTCCATGCCAGTCGGGATTTTTTTCCAGAAACATTTCAAATCCCTTCAGCCGGTTAAGTATACCCTTTGAGTAATCAAGCCTGTCGACCGATAAAACAACATGCTGACCAATTTTGGATGAGAGTTCCTGTTGGGGACTTTGGGGTATAAATTTATTAAACTTATTGTAATCCACCCCCATTGGAAAAGTATCGACCTTAACAACCCTGCCGGGAAGGTCTATTCTGCCCATGTGATGTTCATACCCCAGAATGCGCAAAACACATCTCAGAAAATACTGGGAATAATCATGAGTGTGAAAACCCACAAGATCAGCTCCGAGAAGCCCGTTCAGTATTCCCCTTCTGCTCTCATCAGGCAAAAGCCTGAAAATTTCATACCCGGGGAAAGGAATGTGCAGAAAAAAACCTATGGGATTGGGAACCTTTTCTCTGAGCAGTTCAGGCAAAACCATCAGGTGATAATCATGCACCCATATTACATCGTCAGGTTGAATTATTTTAAGAAGCTCATCCCTGAATTTTTCATTTACCCTTTTGTACTGATGCCAGTATTCACTGTCAAAATCAACATAAGTGGGAAAATAATGAAACAGAGGCCAGATAGTTTTGTTGCAGAATCCAAGATAGACCTTATCCATGAGCTTCTGCGGCAAAAACACAGGAGAGGCATTAAAATTTTCGCTTATCTTTTTTCTGACAATTTCGCGGTGATCCTTTTTTACGGAAATGCCCGGCCATCCGATCCAGTGGTATTCTTTTATATCCGACTCCGACTTCCCGACAGAAGCAAGATAATCACTCAGTCCCGAAACAAGTCCGCCGGCACCCTTCTCAAGGTAAAACTCACCATCCCTGTGGGTCAATGCAACCGGCAATCTGTTGGATACTATAAGCAATCTCATAATCCTGGATTTTGGACATTGGACATATATAACAAAGTTAGTCAATTTGCATCATAAAGAGAAACATTTTTCTACATCTCATTTACAATATGAGATCACTTAATACAAAAAATCAGAAAGATCAGCTATTCCGCCGGAAGGTAAGAGGGTATATCATATTTTTCATGCAGTTATATATTCAGGATCAGGGGAACCCGGCGCGGACAGAATCCGGATATAAGCGGGGCTTCAAAAACCTGCTGGAGAGTGAAGCCGGACATAATGAAGGCTTAGGAAACCTGCCGGGAATTTTTTTATATAAAATGTCAAAAAAAACACTAAAATATTTGCATAGCCAAATGGCTTTAACTAAGGACGTGGCGTTGGTTTTTAAGATAAACCAAAATATTTGCATAGCCAAATGACTTTAAAAAATACCCGGATTTACAAGCTAATTAAAACTTCTTTCAACAAGGTTCTGAGAAATACATGCACGATTAAAATGCTCTGTCACCAGACCGTCATTTCTTTTTAAGCACTTTTTGAATATCCTTTATTTTACCGAAAAGCACCACTATATCACCTTCCTTAAGCACGGTTGCCGATGATGCCACTCCCTGGGGAACAGTAACTTTTCGGGTAATCCCAAGAGCGTTGGTTTCTTCCTTGACGGTCATAACGGTAAGCAGCAATATATTGTAATTTCTGCGAAACCTTATCTCGCCCAGCTTTTTGCCGATATAACGCTTCGGTACAACCGCCTCAATAATACTGTACTCCCTTGACAGCTCGAAGGAATCTATTGTACCGGGCAAATCAAGCTTGTTGGCCCACCTTTCTGCGGTCTCTTCCTCGGGATGCACAATTTCCCCGATCATCATAGCATCAAGCACCGTTTCATGAAGGGGGTTGACTGCCCTGCTGATGAGCCGCCTGACATTCATTTTTTTCATCAGGGCGGTGGTCATAAGATTGGCGCCTTCATCTTCTCCTATGCATACTACCACCACATCGGTTTCTTTGAGCGGCAGATTGGTTATTGCCTGCTCATCCGAACAATCAAGGCACATTGTATGGGTAAGTTTACCTTTCATTGCCTCTACCATGTTCATTTCCCTGTCTACACCTATTACTTCATGACCCATGGCAACCAGCCTGACGGCAAGTGATGAGCCAAAGTTACCGAGTCCGATAATAACAAATTTCATCCGAATATTATTTTGTTAAAGTACATAATTTCAGTCTTTTAAAAAACTCAAGAAAGATAAATTTTCATCCGAATAAAACAGGTTAATAAAGTTAATAATCAATTAGTTATATTTTGCAAGTAATTCATGTTCAGTATTTCAAATGGATGGAT
>PXAP01000324.1 GCA_003567115.1 Bacteroidota bacterium | reverse complement strand
GTCCGGGTGATCGACCAGCCGAACCAAGGGCTGACTCGGGCCCTGATCCGTGGCTGCGACGCGGCGCGGGGCCGCTACATCGCACGTCATGACCATGCCGATTGGTCGCATCCGGAACGCATTGAGCAGCAAGTCGCTCTATTCGAATCTCAAGCGGAAATCGCCCTGGTTTCGTGTTGGACTCGACTCTACGCGCCCGAGGGCGAGGCTTTGCGAGTTGTCGATCGGGACGACGAGGCGGACGAGACGAGGTTTCGGGCGAGCGATCGGCTGCCGGCGGTCTCGCACCCTGGTTCGGTCGTGTTTCGCGCGGCCGATTACCATCGGGTGGGGGGGTATCGTCGCGAGTTCTATGTGGCTCAGGATCGGGATCTTTGGATGCGGCTGACCGAGCGGGGAATCGTCGGTTTTGTGCCCGCCGTGTTGTACCACGCGCGCACGGCCACGGCCGCTGTGCCCTGCCCCCATGCCGCGGTGCGCAAGCAACTGATCCGCATCATCGGGCAACTGAGTGCGGTCCGCCAGCAGGGAGGCGACGAACGGCCGGGGCTGGCGGCGGCGGCCGAGTTGCGACCGGGCGGTAGCGGCTGGCGGG
Source organism: Bacteroidota bacterium (assembly GCA_003567115.1). GTDB lineage: Bacteria > Bacteroidota > Bacteroidia > Bacteroidales > PUMT01 > PXAP01. Next base: position 1,968 of record PXAP01000324.1, on the reverse strand, counting down.
AGGCTTCCCCCGGCACGCGTGATTACCGGGTAGGCCGCGTCCTGCGAAGTCGAGGTCGTCCCCGGCAGGCGGAGCAGTACTTTCGCCGAGCGGTGCGTGTCAATCCGTATCATCTTCCCGCTCGAATCGCCCTGTTAGGGCACGCGTTGCACCTGTGGTGATGCCTCCAAGCTGTCGTTTCTGCGAAATGAGGCGCAATGTTCCGGGCGAGTCGCTGGAGCATCCGCGTCTGCTTGTTATTCTAACTGTTGAAGGCAAGGGTGACTCCGTGGGCAGTTCCAGGGACGCCTTGCTTAAGGAGTATTGTCATGCAACGGTTCATGTTGATGATCAAGGGATGCCTCGTAGGTGTGGTATTCGCGGGTGTAATTGTTTCGGGTACCGTGGCGGACGCGGATATCTGGTCCGGTTTCCCGATTATTTCGGGCGGCTTGACCGGGAGTCGGAATGCCACTTCAGGGGAACTTGAAGGCGGGCTTGTTTCCTCGAATGAAGGCAATTGGGAGGAGGTAACGCTGGCCTGGTACATCGAGTCCCAGCCAGGTGAAGCGTATCCGGTGCAGTTCCGCTACAACTACTACATCGACGTGAACGGTGCGAATTCAGGCCAGGACATCAGTCATGTCTGGTTCACGGTCACGAAGGGGATGTTCGAGTTCATCGACGGTGCAGACACACATTCGGTCTCGGATCTGAAGGTCATCGACTTGAATAATGGTTCCGAGCTTCTTCATGCCGAACTCGAACAATTCGACGGCAACCACCACGTACCGGATACCGAGTACGCGCTGAAGATCGATGACATCACAGGAGGGGACCGGACCAGACTGTTGGTCAGCTTCGAGAGCTACAACTACCCGGTGTGGGGCGACTTCTACGTGAAAGGCGGCGGAGGGATGCCCGGAAACCACTTTTACAATGCGGGCATTGGCCAGGAGGTCAGTTCCCCGGTCGTTTCTTTCGACAGCGATGATACGCCGGAGTCCATCTATTTCGGCGTTATCCTCGGCGAAAAAGACATCCATTTCAACCAGGTGGAGGGTGGCCAATACAAAGTTGTCACGCCCAACGGGTTTGTTCCGGAGCCCGGCTTTTTCGCCGCGATGGTCGGGATGGGCTTGATGGGGGGGCTGATTCAGGTGGTTCGGCGGAAGCGGCGTGCCGGGGGGGTTGCCTGATTGACGGCCGGACCGCGGCGCCTGCCATCGCAGCTGGATGGATCGCTGACTGCCAACATCAACATGTCACGCACAGCTTGCATCGGAGTCGGAGAGTGCGAATGTCCTTTTATGTCGTGCTCTCGGACCTTGACGAGAAGCGGATTGAACTGGTGATCCGGCACGAGGATCGGTGCCAGAGTGTGCTCGGCACGGGGGTCTATTTTCCCGACGAGCGTGTGTTGGTGGTCCAGTTTGATTGTTACTCCGACTTGCTGGACCGAGTCTGTTTGGTTTTGTCCGAGGACGAATGGGACGGCGAGGTGGAGGTGAGCAGTCGTTCGGAATGCGATTACTGCATCTGGTTGGACAAGGTGTAGTCCGTCTACCGGTCCGATACCCGCGGCCAGGGAGGCCGAATTGGTTCATACCCCTGGCCTCCCTGGCTTCGCGGATAAACGCCTGGGAGTGGTGATTTGCATGGGGTTTTTCACGGCTGCCCAGTCATGCAGATTTGCAAAGGGCGCCCCCCCTGTGGTCCCCCCGAGTACAAGGGGACAGGGGAGAGATGGCTTCGCGCGATGCATGCATTCCCCTCCCCCCTTGTACTCGGGGGGGGTTGGGGGGGGGCGGGCGATGAAGCGTAGCTTTGAAAGCCCGAGGAGTGGTAATTGGCATGCGTTTTTTTCATGTCGGCCCGATGATGGTGTTCTGCAAGGGCCGCCCCCCTGTGGTCCCCCCGAGTACAAGGGGACAGGGGATAGATGGCTTCGCGTGAGGCATGCATTCCCCTCCCCCCTTGTACTCGGGG
>PXAP01000002.1 GCA_003567115.1 Bacteroidota bacterium | reverse complement strand
GGATTTTTTTCCTGTGTCTTCAATAAATGCAATTTTCCTCCCAATTGCATGATGATTTTTCTTGCAACATTCAAATCCAGATTGTTAACCAGGTTTGCATAATTTTGCATCATAAATTCATTGCCTGGTCTTCCTTTATCTTTATTGCCCGGAGTAAGATTATTTATCTGTTTGTTTGTCTTTATTTCAAACCGGATATCGGATATGTCTGAAATCTTCCCCTGTATATCAGCAAGTATGTGGATATTAATTTTGCCCGGCCGTTTGTTTTTCAGTATTGTTTCGATCAGATTCAGGAAAATCTGTTTCAGGCGAACCGGATCACCCATAAACTCCTGTTGTTTTAATTTGTCGTCCATTGACAATGTAAAATCTACTACAGGTTCTTTTTGTACTGTAAATAATCTGATAGTACTGTTTATGGTAGAGTAAAGGTTGAATCCTGTCTTTTGCAGGTTTTTTTTACTTTCAATGTCCACTTCGGCAATTTCTGCAATATTTTCAATGGTGTTAACCAGGTTATTTGCCGAGGCGATAATGGTTTCCATCATATCCCTCTGTTCGTCGGTAAGGTTAACTTTATCGACCATATGACTGACCAGCATAATGTTGCTCAGTGGAGTCCGTATCTGGTGTGACAGTTTTGAAATAAAAGATTCTTTCAGTTTCGTTTCATTTTTTGCCTCCAGCAGCTGAAGTTCAATTGTGTTAAGATGATTTATACGGTAATATTCAACTATTGAAGATATAAGATATAGTGCTGCATAAAGCCCTAAAAACCTTATTATGAATGTACTGCTAAGCTCAGGCTTATAAACGTAATCGGCCGGGAGAAAGAGAAATATCATTATAATCAATAAAAATACAAGGGATATTATGCTGCCATTTCTGTTTCCGAAAATAAATACTGCCAATACAGGAATAACGGAAAACCAGAGTATTACAGAGCTGTCAGTCCGGTCGGAGGCAAACATATATAAAAGTACAATAATAATAAGGGTGAGATTGAATTTTGCAGCAACTGTATACTTCAGGGTTTTCTTCACGTACCGGATGCTGCCCAGGATCAGAAGCGAGGCTGTCAGCGACACGATACCGTGCATTAACTCTCCCCTGGCAAGGGCAAGAGAGCCATATACCACAAAGAGCAACAAACCGGCAAAGCTAAGCAGATTGATAAAAATAATACTGCTTAAAACATGCTCCTCACATTTTCTTTCCAGTCCAAAGCTTAAAAAGCCAATTAGTTTGTTAAAAGGCTTGATTTGTAAAGTTTTTGGGATGCTTCGCCAAAAATCCATTATCCGGGTTAAAACAAGAATTTATAATGCCCAAATGTAATAAAAAAACTATGATAGCATGTGCAATTATCCGCAAAAATAATATCCCTCCAGCCTCTGAAAAAAATGATTAATACTGCACCACATGCAACCTCATGTTTTACAGAATTAACCTGCTTGATTCTGCAAGCTTGCTGCCCGGATAAAATACCGAAGTCTGAAACCTGATTTTTACCCGTTTGTATGCAAAGTAGATTTTTTCTTTTAAATTTCTCCTGTAAACAGAAATTTTGTCTTAAAAAATATCTAAAATTTCTGTTTACAGATCGGAACCGCTTCGCTTTAACTTTATATTATCCATAGGATTTGAATTGTTTATCATTAAGTTAATGAATCATGTTTCGGTAATATTGTTTTTCAATCCGTTGAAACCTCATGCATAACTTATATCCTTTTATCAGAAACGGGCAGATGAGGTTTTCTCATAAAATTTTTTCATCTTGCCTTTGGGTAATTTAAGATGAAAAAATTTGACTTCGTCGATTTTCCATGTAATAATCAATGCTTTATTTAGTATTTTCAAGATGGAAAATTCATGTTCATTTGTTTAATGCACCTGATAAAGGAATAAAAACGGCTGTTTCGGACATAAAGAGGTTATTTTATTATGGGAGAAGACAAAAAAGTAATTTTTTCAATGGTCGGGGTCAGCAAGACCTGGCCTCCACAGAAAAAGGTGCTCAATAATATATTTCTTTCTTTTTTTTATGGAGCGAAAATTGGTATTATAGGATTGAACGGATCGGGTAAATCCACTTTGCTTAAGATCATTGCCGGCAAAGAAAAGCCAACCGGAGGAGAAGTCGTGTTCTCTCCCGGTTATAGAGTCGGACTCCTTGAGCAAGAGCCGTTTCTGGATCAGGCAAAGACAGTAAAGGAAAATATCATGGAGGGGATAAGTGATATAGCCGGACTGCTGAGGGAGTATGAGGAGATTAACAACCGTTTTACCGAACCCATGGGTGATGAAGAGATGAGCCGGCTGATTGAAAAACAGGGAGAGCTTACCGAAAGGATCGACAATCTTGGCGGATGGGATCTTGACAGTAAGCTTGAGCGTGCCATGGATGCACTCAGATGTCCCGGGGGTGACAGCCCGGTAACCAATCTTTCGGGTGGTGAGGGACGGAGGGTGGCGCTTTGCCGCCTTCTGCTAGAGGAACCTGATATATTGCTTCTCGATGAGCCTACCAACCATCTTGATGCCGGGTCGGTACATTGGC
>PXAP01000201.1 GCA_003567115.1 Bacteroidota bacterium | reverse complement strand
GCATTGGGCTGTTTATCTTCTGATTCGCCAAGGTGCCATTTCCCGATAAGGGCAGTTTTGTAACCTGCATCTTTGAACATATCGGCCATAGTGTATTGATCATCCCGTAAACCTCCCCTGGTACCAACGTTTCCCGGAACACCGGCACGTTCAGGCGTTTTTCCGGTCAGCAGTCCGGCCCTGGAGGGTGAACATACCGTGTGACCGTAAAATTGTGTAAACTTTATTCCGCTTTCAACAAGTTTATCGGTATGAGGCGTAACAAGATCCTCAGCACCAAAGCAATTAAGATCGGCAGTTCCCTGGTCGTCAGTGTAAATTATGATGACATTGGGAATTTCATTTTCTGGTTTTTCTGTGCACTGGGTAAAACCTCCACTAAGCATAACCGAACCTATTAACGTTTTATTTAACAAATTCATAATTTATATTTTAATGTATATTTAATCACACAAATCCGGATAAAGCCATTTTTAATCATCGTAAAAACCGGGTCTGGTATACTCATTAATAATTCCAGAAAGTTTATTCCGAATCTCTTTTTCCGGAGGGGTACAATTTGATGATACAAGCAATGTACCTATTCCCAATGTTGTTAATGATAATTTATTCATAATTAATCATTTTTTAAATAATATTGATGCTAAACAATAGATTGTGAGGACAATAAAATAAATGAAGTATATACCACACAAAAATAACTTTTATTACTTAAAGGCACTTAATAAATCTGACAAACCAAACCCGGTGTGATTAATAATTATGTTGTTCATTCCTTAAAAATTGCTGTAAAATAATAAATTTTTTTAAAGCGTAATTAATTGGTTAGCAGGAATATTGGGAAAATCAAAAAAAAAGTTTAAAAAATTTAGTACATTGTAACGCATAGTATTAAAATAAAAATATATCTTTGCAATAAATATATGCGGGCAATAACAGGTATATTTGTTTTAATATAAGCGACTGCTTAAATAGTAAAAAATTTCAGGATGAAGAGAACCATTACAATAAATCTGGGAGGAACAGTCTTCAGCATTGATGAAGATGCCTATGAACTGTTGAAAAACTATCTTGAAAAGACTGAGAGTCAGTTTCAGAATGAGGATGAAAAAAAGGAAATCATGGCTGATATTGAGGCAAGGATAGCTGAACTTTATTCTCAGTCTCATGCTTCAGGTACCAGACCCCTAACCATAAATGATGTAGAAAAAGTAATTGAGATCATGGGCGATCCCGGCGATATTGCCGGTGAGGCTGAAGAGGCAGGAGGCGCGACCGGAGCGACTGGCAGTTCCTCAGCTGGCAGAAGAGGGGGCAGGAGGATATACCGTGATGTTGACAACCGGGTTCTGGGAGGCGTTTGCAGTGGTATGTCGACGTACTGGTCGATCGACGTTGTATGGATAAGGATAATATTCGTTGTACTGGCTCTTTTGTTCTTTTCAGGATTTCTGGTTTACCTGCTGCTGTGGCTGGTAATTCCCCCGGCACGGACTACCGCACAGAAACTTGAAATGAAAGGCGAACCGGTTAACATTTCCAGCATAGGAAAAGCTGTGAAGGAAGAATTCAACAGTGTGAGAAAAAACCTGAAAATTTGATTTTACTGATTTTTGCCCGAAAAAATACTTTATAGAATGGACTCAAATCATGGAAAGAGTTAATCCTACAGATGTATTCCCTGTTTCCCTTATTAACACAAAAATGCATGTATTAACAGCATGGGTGATCTATAGGGATTGAAACGCTGAATATACGGATAATGTTAATGTAAGATATTTTTAAATAAATTGTAAACCATACTTTATACAGATGAACCTGGAAAATACAAAAGCGCAAATGCGAAAAGGGGTGCTGGAATATTGCATTTTATCCATTCTGGCAAATAATGATGCCTACGCGTCCGATATAATCAAAGAGCTTAAGGAGGCCAGGATGATTGTTGTCGAAGGTACCATGTACCCTTTGCTTACCCGCCAGAAAAATGCGGGCCTGCTCAGTTACCGCTGGGAAGAGTCTCAGCAGGGTCCGCCAAGGAAATATTACACCCTTACTGAAAAAGGGAAAAACTTCCTTGATGAGCTTGACAAGTCATGGCAGGATCTTATTATTGCCGTGGAATCCATCAATAAAAAACGCGCTTATTCTGAATCTGATAATTAATACCAGATGATATATCAATGTGAAAAAAGTTTGCACAAATGAGTATGATTACAAACATGGATGTTCCATCGCGGTTTAAAACAACAAAAAAACCGGAGAATTGACAGGTATGATTATGAATAATTTGCTAACTATAATTTGATCAGCTGAATCCCGGATACTGCTTCTTATTAAAAAAGAGATTTAAAAGCAAGGGAGATCCACCGGATATGAACTGCCGGGTAATCATATCATAATTCTCTGAAAAAGTGTTAAGTAAATTGATAACTATACTTTATACAAATGAATCCCACATGTTACTTCGTAACACAAAAAGGCATGTATAAAGCATGTGGGATCCATCGGAATTGAAACACTAAATATCCTAAACAAGAAAATGTAACACATTGTTAAACAGATTGC
>PXAP01000302.1 GCA_003567115.1 Bacteroidota bacterium | reverse complement strand
GAGGAACTCAATATTAAATGCCACGAAGTAATCGACAAACTTATAGGTGGATCCAAGAGGATCAATGCCTTTTACAAATCCTGAGTAGATGAAAATAATACCTGCAATTAATCGTGAGATCTGGAGGAAAATTATTTTGATATTTTTCATTGCTATAACAAAAAAGAGTTATTACACTTACGTGGATGATCACGGAAAGAATTAATCGGTAAATATGAAGAGCAGTAACCGGTTAATTACCATAAAACTCTGAAAACCCCCAAATATAAATGCCTTTCCGGAGATTTATTCGCATAGGAATTCAGAATAACCGGACTATGGATTTTCTTCCCTTTGAACTACTTCCCCTGTAATTCTGAAGACTTTATTGTTGGATTCAGTGCAATTGGATGATGCCACAACTGACCTTCTTATCCTGTGGGGTCTGGGAACAAGGTTGAATTCAATCTTAATTGTGTCTTTCACTCCTGGCATAACAGGTTCTTTGGGCCAGTGTGTCACCCTTGTGCCACAACATGCCCTTACGTTTGTCAAAACCAATGGTTGGTTGCCTGTATTTTCGAAGACAATTGCCAGTTTAGTTTCAGGAAGGTCATCCGTGTAAACGGTCCCGTAATCATACGAGGGAATTTCCCATGTCAGTACCGGTCCATCCTCCTCTTGTGCAGTCAACATGAATATAAAAAGAATGAACATAGCCAAAGAAAGAATTACCTTTTTCATAATAGGTCGTATTTGGGATTTATGAAAAACTTGAAATATTGCTTTTGATATCATTTCGTAATAATACGAACTATTTTTAAAAATGTTATATGAACGGTTAAAAATATTTATCACACGGATATGATTTTTCAGGAGATATTAATCTGTAACAATATAATCGCAAGGACGTAGTTATAATTGTTCTTTCACATTCATTTTATATATTTGCGAAATTATGAAACATATTATAAATAAAATCATGAGGGATACCAACATTCAATGAATTTCCCCCCTAAATAAGAGTTATATAATCACTTATCTATTACTTATTACATTATGCAATCAACAGATATCTACACAGAAGAGATAATTAATATTTCAAAATTTGCCAAGGCTATGAGCCACCCCGTAAGAGTTTATATTCTTAAGAAACTCTCAGGGATGAATGCCTGCTGTTATAGTGGCGACCTGGTAAATGAACTTCCTATTGGGCGATCTGCCCTGTCGCAGCATTTGAAAGAATTGAAGCACGCGGGATTGATACAGGGAGAGATAAAGGCCCCTTATATAAAGTATTGTATTAACAGGGAAAATTGGGAGAAGGCAGGGGCATTATGCAAGGAACTTTTTGTATCAACTAAAATAGAACTTTTAAACACTGAAAATGCATAGTATTAAACTGATCTAGGATTTAACATGGAATTATTAAATTAAGTCAATTATAAATTTATCAATGTTTATGCAATCATATTTTTCGCCCTGGAAAAGCATTTTAAAATTCAGTCTGTTTTTTATTATCCTTGTTTTTGCCGGGGACTTGTACAGTCAGACAATCATTGAATTAACTTCCCTGGAGTTTTATGAGCAATACAGGGATCATCTAACCGGTGATAGCTTAATTATCATTGATGGCCGTTCTGATACAATGTTTGAAAGGGAGCATATTGAAAATGCTGTAAATATTGATGCAGACTCTCAAGATCTTGAGGAACAGTTACAGCAGTACCTTGGTCACCCGACCTTAGTGGTTTATTGTACCACAATTCGCCGAACCCTTGATATTGTGAATAAACTCAAAGGTGTTTATGATGGAGAGGTTATTTGTATTACCGATGGGATAAGGGGCTGGAAACAAAATGAACTGCCTGTTAAAAATGCAACACAAATCAGCCTGGATGAGATAATAGAAGAGGCTTTGAAGAATAACTTCCGGTTACAATCCTCTAAAATGATGGTTGAAGCTGCCGGTGCAGGGATTGATGAGAGTGAAGCTTTTTTCAGGCCTAAAGTTGATGCGAATTTCCAGTATGCTTACCTTGATATTGTTCCCGGGTTTAAAAGGGAGAGGCTCGGTAATATCGAACACACCCTTTTCCCTTTTATCTCAGCAGGTCAGGAAATATACAACGGTGGACGTAACAAGCTTCAGAGGGAGTCAGCTGTACTAGCCTATGAAAAGGAAAACAGATCCTTTGAGAAGGATTTGATGGATGTCAAACTTGCAGTTAGCCTTAATTATTATCAATTGATTTCTGTTATAAACCAGAAAAATATTCTGCTTGAAAACCTTAAGCAGCTTGACGTGCATGAACAGTATGCACGTCTGATGGTTCAGGCAGGCCGTATGTCGGAACTTGAAATATACAGGATCGCTGTTGAGAGGAACGCTCTCCAGGGGATGATGCAGAAAAGGGAAAATGATATTGCATCCATCTCTAACGAACTTTGCGTATTGATGGGAAGGGATCAGCATGTAATACTAAATCCTGCAGATATGCTTGAATTAAATCCAGTTCCTTATAACCGGCAGGAATTGATCGGGGTAGCACTGGAGAATAACCCTGTATGGCAGGAGATTGAATTC
>PXAP01000178.1 GCA_003567115.1 Bacteroidota bacterium | reverse complement strand
TCAAGGCCGGCCTGCTAGAAACACCCAGAAGAGGATATATCGTCATAACCGAAAGCGGTTTGAAACTGCTTGCCGAAAGCCCTGAAGAGATCAACACTAAGCTATTAAAACGTTACCAGGGCTTCCTGGATTTTCAATCGCCTGGGCCTATGGAAAAACCACCTCCCACATCGGTGGCAACAACTGACAGACCGACATGTACACTACCCATCTTTCTGCTTCCCACATAATAATCATCAGCATCCTTGTTTCTGCGCAGAAAATAGAACCCGATTCCCAGTACCAGAAACATATAAAGAACAAAAACAAGCAGGTCAATCCAGTGCATAAAAGAAAATATTTTTAACTGATCCAGGCTTACTTGCAGCCTGTATCAGTATATCCCCGGGGTTTGTAATTGTATATTTCAGATTTAAAAAAGTTTGACAGTAACTACCGGACGGGCAAATTTATGTAAACAGGCATTTTATACCAAGTATTTTGGCAAAAGGATAATGGCCCGGGTAATAAGGCACCGGTCAGGGTCGCCCGGTTTTGTGATACTTCTAAAGATCCCGTTTCTTCAGAATAACCAGTGCAAGGCCGGCGAAAAGCATTATATATGCCAGGACTATCGATATCTGCAGGGGAAAGGGCAATCCCGGTGACAGGATCCCAATTTCAGAAAGGGACAAAGTATCTGCCCCGTTTGGAGTCTCAAATCCGTTTTCTGATGAAATACTTAAAAACTCAGGCACAGGAGTGAGCGAGCCGACAGCTTTCATAGGGAAAAAGGCCCGGAAAGATTGAGGAAAGAAACTTCTGATTATCGGTTCAATTGGAAATCGAAGCAGCACAAACAGGATAATTGACAGGGCAGTGCTGCGAAGCATGACCACAAGCAGCAGACCGATAACCATATAAGCCAATGCCTGCAGAAAATATATAAAAATTCTCTCAATGCCTCCGAAAATTGTGCTTATCCCGGTTCCCGATGTATAAACAGAACCATAAACCATTCCACTCAGAAATACAAGCACAAAACCATACAGGGCAATCATAACTGCAACCAGCAATTTACCCTTCAGCAGATCCCCCCTTGAAAGCCCGTCGATCACATGCTTCCGGAAAGTACTATAGGAGAATTCATTGCCGGTAATCATTATGACCAGAATGGCAAGTAAAAGATTAAACCAGCTTGCAATCCAGGTAAAATAACTCCACACATGAGGAAACCTGAAAAGATTCGCAGTGTCAAAGCCGGGAACCGTTATATTAATTTGCGATGAAACGAAAACAACAAGTAAAAAAAGAGCAAAATGCAGGCCCAAAACCACTTTAAAAGAAGTATATCTGAGCAGTTTGATGAGTTCGATATTCAATAGTTTCCTCATTTTATCATATATTTTTACCGGAAAAGGGTAAATACAAATTTATTTGACAAGTTCAAGGAATTGTGATTCAAGACTTTTTTTGACAGGCAGGAGCTTTGAAAGAACGATATCATGTTCAAAGGCAAATTTATTCAGCTCTGAAGCCAATATTGAGTCAGGGCATGTAATAATGAGCTCCTCTCCTTTGCGTTCGATCGATTTTGCCATCCCTGCTCTTGTAAGAAGCTCTTCCAGCCGGCCTGCATCCGGCGCAGAGATCAGAAAAACCCGGTCGGCTCCCAAAAGCTCGCCCACCCTGCCTTTGGACAAAAGTTCACCATTCTTGAGTACGGCAACATGAGTACATACCTTTTCAACTTCGGCAAGAATGTGGCTGGCAAGAATAATAGTTTTACCCTTGCCTGCTTCATCCTGGATAATTGTCCTTACTTCGGCAATACCTTCAGGATCAAGTCCATTAGTAGGTTCATCAAGTAACATTACCTCCGGATCTCCCAGCAGCACTGAAGCTATTGCCAGACGCTGCTTCATTCCCAGCGATAATGTCCGGTATGAATACCGCCGCCTTTCATACAAACCTGTAATTTTCAATACTCTGTCAATATCAGCAGCGCAGACCTCCTTAATCTGTGCAACTATTCTCAGGTTATCCTTCAGGTTGATGAAGGGATAAAAATTGGGTGTTTCGATCAGGCTGCCTATCCTTTTTTTCCACCCTGAATCCTCCCCCCGGTTTCCGAACCATGAATAAGTTCCTGCCTGTGGCCGGATAATTCCCATGATAATGGAAAGGAGCGTGGTCTTGCCGCTACCGTTAGGCCCCAGTATACCAAACACCTGACCTCTCTCCACATCAATGTTAATATTGTGCACAGCTTTTATCCTGCCATAATGCTTTTTAAGTTCATGGATATTGAGAATTTTTTCCATAAAGGGCTTAAATATTTTGGATCATCATAAAAATGCATCCCGAAAGTACGAAAATTTCTGATTCGGGGGAAAAATGTAAAAAAGCGGATAAATTAATCCGCTTCAGATCACAGGGCTGATAACCCGTCAATTATATTTATTCCATATCAGTCAATAAAACTTAATAGTTTGATTTATAGATCGTATCTAATAATGGTCTTTATCTTCATTAATTCATAAATATTTGAATCTTGATGAAAGTAAGAGGCATGGTATCTTTGCAACTAAAAATTTTTATCCCCAATTTATTGCAAAACACCATTGTACATTGCTTAATCTCAGGTTGTTGCAAAAGTCAGAAAATATACATTTTTTCAGCTTTAAATAATACTGATATATAGTTAGTTACGAGTTTTGTGAAGCCCTGTATGAATTAAACAGGTTAGAAAAATATTTTTTTACTTAATGGATAAAAGTTATATTAAATACCCGGAATGACAGTTCCGGATTAATAAAGCATAGTTGTCAGTTACCCAGTTCAGAAATAAATTTTATCCTCATAAGGCGGATATCCTCTTCCGAATAATCATCTTCGCCAAGCTCTTTAAGTGCCTCTTCTATTGATTCTGTTTCTGCATCCTGCCGGAAATAGTCGAATACTTCCATCTGTCTGTCTTTATCAATCATTCCGTCAATATAATAGTCGATAGAGAGTTTAGTCCCGGAGTTTATAATAGCCTCTATCTCCGATAATAACTCATGCATATCCATACCCTTTGAGGCAGCAATGTCATCAAGGCTCATTTTTCTGTCAATGGCCTTAATTATTGAAACCTTGCCTCCCGATTTATTGACTACAGATTTAACGATCATATCCTGCGGCCGGACTATCTCTTTTTCCTCTACATATGCTTTGATCAGCTCAACAAATTCTTTACCATAGCGTTTCGCCTTTCCCGTGCCCACGCCGGAAATATTTTGCATTTCATCGAGAGTAACAGGATATTGAAGTGCCATATCCTCAAGGGATGGGTCCTGGAAAATGACAAAAGGCGGAAGATTGTGTTTTTTCGATACTTTCTTTCTGAGATCTTTCAGTATATGCAGCAATTCAATGTCTACAGTGCTGGTTCCTCCTCCGGCTGAACCATTTGTATTTTCCTGATCATCATAACTGTATTCCTGTTCCTTCACAAGCATAAATGACCAGGGACTCTCAATAAATTCACGGCCTTGTGGACTCAGACGGAGAATTCCGTAATTTTCAATTTCCTTTACCATCAATTTGTTAATCATGGCCTGACGTATGACAGCCAGCCAGTATTTTCCGGATTTCTCAATGCCCCGGCCGAAAATGGAAAGTTCATTATGCTTGTAGGTCATCACCGACTGGGTGGACTTACCTGTAATTATATCGGTAATATGCTCAGCTTTGAATTTTTCCTTAACCGCCAGAATAGCTTCAAGAACCAGCAATATATCATCTTTCCCTTCAAACCTGGTTTTGGGATGAATGCAGTTGTCACAGCTCTCGCAGTTATCTTCATTATACTCTTCTCCGAAATAATGCAGAAGCAGCTTCCTTCTGCAAACAGCAGATTCTGCATAAGAAACCGTTTCAAGCAGAAGTTGCTTACCTATTTCCTGTTCGGCAATATGCTTGTTCTGCATGAATTTTTCCAGCTTTTGAATATCCTTGTAACAATAAAAGGTAACACATTTCCCTTCTCCCCCGTCCCTTCCGGCTCTTCCTGTTTCCTGGTAATAACCCTCAAGGCTCTTGGGTATATCATAATGAATAACAAAGCGTACATCGGGCTTATCGATGCCCATACCGAAAGCTATGGTGGCAACTATCACATCAACTTCTTCCATAAGGAAACTATCCTGGTTGGCAGACCTGGTGGCAGAATCCATTCCGGCATGATAAGGCAGGGCCTTGATGCCATTTATTTTCAGTGTTTCAGCAAGCTCTTCAACTTTCTTCCGGCTAAGACAATAAACAATACCCGATTTTCCGGAATTATTTTTTATGAATTTAATTATTTCCTTTGTTGCATTAACCTTGGGTCTTATCTCGTAATACAGATTGGGCCTGTTAAAGGAGGATTTAAAAACATTTGCCTCCAGCATTCCAAGATTTTTTTGAATATCATGCTGCACCTTTGGTGTTGCAGTGGCTGTAAGAGCAATTATAGGTGCCTCTCCAACCTCGTTAATAATTGGTCTGATTCTCCGGTACTCTGGACGGAAATCATGCCCCCATTCAGAGATACAATGTGCTTCGTCAATAGCATAAAAAGAGACCTTAACCTGTTTCAGGAACTTCACGTTCTCGGGTTTGGTAAGTGATTCGGGGGCTACATAAAGCATCTTTGTCTTGCCCGAAAGGAGATCCTGCTTAACTTTCATAATAGCCGCCTTGGTAAGGGAAGAATTCATAAAATGTGCTACCCCTTCCTCAGAACTGAATGTCCTGATGGCATCAACCTGGTTCTTCATCAGGGCAATCAGGGGTGATATGATTATTGCTGTGCCCTCGAAAAGAATTGCAGGTAACTGATAGCAGAGAGACTTGCCTCCTCCGGTTGGCATCAGCACAAAAGTATCATCACCGTCCATCACGTTGCGGATAATATCTTCCTGATTACCTTTAAAGCTTGAAAATCCGAAATGGGTTTTCAAGCTTTCCATCAAGGATATCCGGGACTTAATATTAATATCTATATACATAAAAAATTAAAAATACTTTTATCAAAAATTACACTATATTATTATTTATGAGAAATATTATTACCATAACAAATAACTCATTTTCCTTACAAATGTTATTTTTTAAGGATAAAAAAGCAATCAGGTATAACAATTGCGGGGAAAATGCAAAAAAATACCGGATGAAGAAGGTATTTTTTTTAAGCTTTAAAACAGATAACTTTGCATTTCTAAATTAACTCTTTTTTCCCGGAAATTAAACATATTAAATATTTTTAACATTATATATGCATTATTCTGATTAAAAAAGGATTAATTGCTTTTATGTAACTTCTTTTTTAAGTTACTCTTCATGGGATTGTATTGCCTGGTATCAGGGGACTCTTATGTTACTTCTTTTTCAAGTTATTCTAATGTGAAATGTATTTGCCTTTATCCAGGGATTATCATGTAACTTCTTTTTCAGGTTATTCCATTAAAAAACAATATTGTCTGTTTTTGGGGACTATTTAATTACTTTAGCAATTTCGATATTGTACGGTTAAAAAACCATATCATTGTTTACATTTATATGCTGACCGCTGATGAAATAAAAAGGATTGCCCTTCAGACCATCGCAACTGAAGCCTCTGCAGTGCGGCAACTCGAAAAATATATTGATGATGATTTTGCCGGTGCAGTAGATCTTATATATAACAATGCGGGGCGGCTTGTTATTACCGGTATAGGGAAAAGCGCACTGATTGGTGTCAAAATTGTTGCAACCCTTAACTCCACCGGAACGCCTTCCATATTTATGCATGCTGCCGACTCAATACACGGGGATCTGGGTATCATTCAGGAAAATGATATTGTCCTTTGCATATCAAAAAGCGGCAATTCTCCTGAAATAAAACTGCTGGTGCCACTGATAAAGAATCTTGGCAACACCGTCATAGCCATGGTGGCAAGCAGGGAGTCTTTTCTCGGACAGAAAGCCGATCTTTCAATCATCACCCCGGTAGACAAAGAAGCTTGTCCAAATAACCTTGCACCTACCTCCAGTACAACTGTACAGCTGGTTACGGGAGACGCCCTGGCTATATGCCTGCTCGAATGCAGGGGTTTTAAGGAAAACGACTATGCACTTTTACACCCCGGTGGTTCGCTGGGTAAAAAACTCTATATGAGGGTGTCAAGCTTTTTTTTGGAAAATAAAATTCCCATGGTAAACATAAATGACACCATATCACGTTCCATTATAGAGATATCTTCTAAAAGACTGGGAGCAACAGCGGTAATGAATGAAAAGGGAGATCTGGCAGGAATAATTACAGATGGTGATCTGAGAAGAATGCTCGAAAAAAACCCGGATATCTCCTCCCTGAGGGCTGGTGATATAATGACCAGAAATCCCCAAACCATAGATTTTGACTCACTGGCTATAGATGCCTTTGAAAAGATGAAACAAAATAATATTACCCAGTTGCTTATACTTAAAAACGGAGTATATGCAGGCATTATACATCTGCATGATATTTTAAAAGAAGGAGTTGTATAACAATATTAAATATAAAACGTACCATGGTAAAAAATACTAGTGATGAGATGTCTTTCCTTGATCACCTGGAATCTTTAAGATGGCACCTGGTAAGATCGATTTTTTCGATCGTTGTGTTTGCCATAGCTGCTTTTGTGTTCAAGGATTTCATTTTCACCAACATATTAATCGCACCCAAAACGCCCGAATTTTTCACCAACAGAACCCTTTGTGCCTTCGGCAACTTAATCGGGATCAATGCTCTGTGCATAAATATGGAACCGTTTCAACTGATTAATATCAATATGGCGGGCCAGTTCACAACCCACATTATGGTATCTATGATCATTGGACTGATCCTGTCTTTTCCCTACCTTGTTTTTGAAATGTGGCGCTTTATCGGCCCGGCACTGTATCCAAAAGAACAACAGTATGCCCGGGGCGCTGTTTTCTATATTTCTATACTTTTTTTGATGGGTGTTGCCTTTGCCTATTATGTTATAATACCCCTTTCGGTCCATTTCCTGGGTTCCTACCAGGTGAGCGCGGAGGTAACCAACCAGATCAACCTTGTTTCATACATTTCGACGGTCAGCGCAATTGCGCTTGCAGTCGGGCTGATATTTGAACTTCCGGTTCTGATATTCTTTCTGACTAAAATAGGGATGGTAACACCCGAGTTTCTGAAAAAATACCGGAGGCATGCCCTGGTGGTGCTGCTCGCTTTGTCGGCCATTATAACCCCGCCGGATGTTTTCAGCCAGATACTGGTTGTTGTTCCGTTAATGGTATTGTACGAAGTCGGTATCCGCCTGTCAAAGCGCATAATACGAAATGAACAAAGAGAGGCAGGAATACCGGCCTGACAGATATCACGTTCGAACCACCGGTGATAATAATCTGTCACAATAAATTGTTTAATATAAACATCGGTCAGGAATAACAATAAAATATACCCGGCAGCAAGCGCTTCAGCAGCCTGTATTTATCAGAACAAAAAGCGGCTGTCTGCCGGAAGCAGGCAGAATAATGAAAACCCGGATTTACAAGAAGTGATGGATAATAAAATAACCCTTAAGACCATGGATCTGGTCAAGAGATACCGCAACAGAACAGTTGTCGATCATGTCTCCATAGAAGTTGACAAAGGAGAAATAGTAGGCCTGCTCGGTCCAAACGGGGCAGGCAAAACAACCTCCTTTTACATGATAGTGGGACTCATAACTCCTAATAACGGCTCAATATATCTGAATGAGAATAATATAACCAATAAACCGGTTTATATGAGAGCTCAGATGGGTATAGGTTACCTTGCCCAGGAAGCATCGGTTTTCCGAAAACTTTCGGTTGAGGATAATCTGGCTGCAGTATTGGAGATGTCGAATATATCAAAGTCAGAGCAAAAAGAGCGTGTGGAAACATTGCTGGAGGAATTCGGTCTGCAGCATGTCCGTAAAAACCTTGGCATACAACTTTCCGGAGGCGAAAGGCGCCGGACTGAGATTGCCAGATCACTGGCACTCAAGCCCAGCTTTATTCTTCTGGATGAGCCTTTCGCAGGAGTTGACCCTATCGCAGTGGAGGATATTCAGCAAATTGTAATCAAACTAAAGGCAAAAAATATCGGTATACTGATTACCGATCACAATGTACACGAGACTCTCTCCATAACTGACAGGGCCTATCTTCTTTTTGAGGGGAGAATTCTCAAATCGGGCAGTGCAGAGGAGCTTGCAGAAGATGAACAGGTAAGGAAGTTGTACCTGGGAGAGAGCTTTTCACTCATAAGGTAAGAGAATTGCCGTACAGGGAAGGCTTTTCGCTTATATGGCAAGGAAATAAAAATTTCTTAATCAAAAGCTCTGCCCTCCTGGCGCAGGGTAGTTTACATTCATTTTCTGCCGGCAGGCAATTTGCAAAAGCCACAGGGTAAATTATTTAAGTTTTTCCCGTTAAATTCTGGATTATTATTATTTTTAAATATCTTTGCGGCTGATTTTTTGCGGATGTGGCGGAATTGGTAGACGCGCTAGACTTAGGATCTAGTGCCGCAAGGCGTGGGGGTTCGAGTCCCTTCATCCGCACTAAAAACCAACCGGCAGACATCCGGAAAATGATTGGAACTTGTGGCGATTTATTTATCCGGCTTCATTCCGGTATCGGTCAATGCATCATTTTCCGGGCACCTTCCGGCAGTCAATGTGGATCTTTTTTTACCGGACCACTGCAATAATCATCAAAAAAACATATTTACAATGCAAGTTACCAAAGAAAATAAGGATGATCTGCAGGCAATGATCAGAATCAAGGTGGAAAAATCTGATTATGAGCAACAGATAACCGATAAGCTGAAAGATTACAAAAAGAAAGCCAACATGCCCGGTTTCAGGCCCGGCATGGTGCCCATGGGAATGATCCGGCGTATGTACTATAAACCGGTTCTTCTTGAAGAAATCAACAGGCTTGTTTCCGAATCGCTTACAAAATTCATTGAGGATGAAGAACTCAATATCCTGGGAGAGCCCATGGCAAACGAAGAAGAACAGAAAAAGATTGACTTTGATACCCAGGAAAACTTTGAATTTGTTTTTGATATCGGCCTTGCCCCCGAAATCGAGGTGAACATCTCAGAAAAAGATAAGCTGCCTTATTATGTAATTGACACCGACAAGGATTTGATTGATAAGCATGTGGACAGTTATGCCAGCCAGTTTGGAGAAATGATAAGTGGCGAGGAGGTTCAGGAAGAGGATGTGATAAAGGGAAACCTCAGCCAGTTGAGTCCTGAAGGAGAAATAATTGATGAGGGTATAAGTGTTGAAAACGCATCCCTTTCCATGAGGGTTATAAAGGATGAGGAGATCAAAAAGCAGCTTACAGGATCCAAAATCGGCGAAGTCCTTCAGATTGACCTGGAAAAAGCCTTTCCCAGTGAAGCCGAGCTGGCACAGCTGCTGGGCATCGAAAAAGAAAATATTGAGCCGGGCTCAATGCATTTTCAGCTTACCATTGAGGAGATAAACCGCTGGAAAAAGGCTGAAATAAACCAGGAGCTTTATGACAAGGCTTTCGGAGAAGGAGAGATTACATCGGAAGAGGAGTTCAGGAACAGACTGAAAGAAGAGATAGAAAAAGCATATGCCCAGAACAGCGATTACAAATTATTTCTCGACATAAAGGAAAAAATGATCGGAAAGGTAAAAACCGAGCTGCCTGAAGATTTCATCAGGCGCTGGCTGCTGAAATCGAATGAGGGGAAGATGACCGAAGAGGATCTCGAAAAAGACTTTTCAAAAATAAAAGATGACCTGAAGTGGCAGCTTATACAGGATGCCCTTATTAAAAAGTTTGAGCTTAAGGTTGAGCCCGGAGAGGTCGAAGAGCTGGCAAAACAGCAGGTGCAAATGCAGTTCAGGCAATATGGCATGGGAAACGTGCCCGAGGAACACCTGAACAACTATGCTGGTGAAATGCTGAAAAAAGATCAGGAAAGAAGAAGACTCTACGAACAGAAATTCCAGGAAAAAATAACCGGGCTGGTCAAGGAAACAGTAAAGCTGGAAGAGAAGAAGCTCAAGGAAGAGGAGTTTGCCAAATTATTTGAGAACTGATTTGTTTGATATAGCGGTCTCTCCGCTGCCATCAAAAACGTACCTGTATAATTTATTTCTTGCTGCTGCAGTCCCGGAGAGTAAACCCCCAGGAAACAGATTACAGACCGGGAGGCCTTATAATAAAATACCTTGGGGCAGAGCCCCGAAGTATAATACAGATTTTTTTATTACCGGACCGCAGGATCGGAGAACCGAACCCGTGAAGCGAAGCTTTTTCGGGTGAGATCGGCGAAGCCAATTAAACCACTTTATAAATAAAATTTGTTTCGTAATTTTGCCAGTATAAAACTCAAAACTTTTAAAAATGAGCAAAGAGAAAGATTTTCGCAAATATGCCACCGGACACCTTGGAATGAGTGGCTCAAGACTTGACAGTTACCAGTCAGTCCTTAACTCATACATATCTCCTACCATCATTGAGGAAAGGCAGCTTAACATTGCCAGTATGGACGTTTTTTCACGCCTGATGATGGACAGGATAATATTTATGGGGCTACCCATTGACGATTATGTGGCAAATATCATTCAGGCCCAGTTGCTTTACCTGGAATCATCTGAACCGGAGAAAGACATACACATTTACATTAACAGTCCGGGAGGCTCTGTTCATGCCGGACTGGGTATTTACGACACTATGCAGTACATAGGATCTGATATATCTACAATTTGTACCGGAATGGCCGCTTCCATGTCTGCCGTTATACTGGCAGCGGGAACCAGGGGAAAACGTACGGGGCTTAAGCATTCCCGCATGATGATACACCAACCCATGGGTGGTGCGCAGGGTCCTGTTTCCGACATCGAGATAACCGTTCGCGAGATTCAGAAGCTGAAAAAGGAGCTTTATGATATCATTGCATTACATACAGATAAACCTTTTGAGCAGGTTGAAAAGGATGCCGACCGCGATTTCTGGATGACCTCGGAAGAGGCAAAGAAATACGGTATGATTGATGAAGTACTTGAGAGGAACGCGAAGAAATCAAAATAAGTTTCCCTAAACTGCTTGAGGGGAATGTAAATAGAGTTCCGAAAGATGTTATAAAAATTTCCTTATTCCGTTGAAATGAGTTAATTTTACATCCTGGTTTCCCCCTTATATCTCCAGCCAGACCAGATTGGACAGAGAACATCAGAGAAACGCAGGATTGAATAATATAATTTAACCGGATTCAACATGGCTTATCCGAACAACAAAAAATCTGAAAAATGCTCCTTCTGCGGCAGAACCAAAAAAGAAACAAATCTTCTTATTGCCGGCATTTCAGGACATATATGCGACGGTTGCGCTGAACAGGCGTACGGGATAGTAAAGGAGGAGATCAAATCCAAAGCGGACCTTGATCTGAAACATGTTAAGCTTCTTAAGCCGGCAGAGATAAAAGCGTTTTTAGACCAATACGTAATTGGCCAGGATGATGCAAAAAAATTCATATCCGTAGCAGT
>PXAP01000258.1 GCA_003567115.1 Bacteroidota bacterium | reverse complement strand
CCAAGCGTTACTAAAGCACCGCTTATAAGGACTATCGCCTGAATTGCATCGGTCCACACTACAGCCTTGATCCCTCCCAGAACAGAATAAATCAGCACACTGGCACCTGTTATTAAAATAATGATACGCATATCCCATCCAAGTATAACATACATGGGCAGGGCAAGAAGGTAAAGTATGGTAGCTACCCGCATAACCTGTGTAAGTACCCAGAATGAGGCAACATAAATCCTTGCCCAGGCACCGAAACGCTGTTCAAGATAGGTGTATGCCGAGGGACTGCCGACACTGCGGTAAAGGGGGACAAAGAATTTAATTGCCATTAAAATGGCAAAGGGAATCGAGAGACTGAATACATAGGCATTCCAGTTGGATAAAAATGCAATTCCGGGAAGAGCAAGATAACTTATACTGCTTACAAAAGTTGCAAATATTGACAAGCCTATCACCCAGGCCGGTATTGTTCCCGATCCCGTTGAATAATCCGCCGATGTCCTGCCTTTTCTGTAAAATGAGATTCCGAATAGTACAATTCCGATTAAATAGGCAGTGAAAATTAAAAGATCTATGGTTCGCATTTGAAAGGATTTTCTAAATTCTATTTTTATGCTTTTACAGATACATCAATTGAAATAAAAGCAGATATTTTCTATTTAAAACGTTTTAGCAAATTTCTGAAAAAAACTTATATTTACAAATAAATATGTCTTCTATAATAAAATAAGGGGGTTCCGCTTATAGTAAATAAAATAATACAATGCAAATGAGCTTGATTCCTGTTTTTGCAGGCAGGGCAGGATTTATCTTTTTATCTTAATTTATGAATTTGAAAATTTAAATGAGATAATTATGAAAAAACGAGTCATAATAATGCTAATCTTTTCTATTTGGTTGGCAGGATCAAATTCCATCAGCCAGGAACTTGAGCGGTTATCATATAATAACCCGGGTCTGCTGGTTGATCTGGGAGTAGGTTTATGGGCATGGCCTCTTCCGATGGATTACAATGATAACGGTTTGACTGATTTGGTGGTAGTGTGCACCGATATGCCATATAACGGGGTTTATTTTTTTGAGAATACAGGTGATATTGATCCGGAAACAGATCTTCCGGTTTATAAACCAGCCAGGAGGCTTGGCGGGGCAGTGGATAACGCAAGCATATCATATGTTAACGATGAGCCTGTTGTAACGACACCTGGCAGGTTTTATCCGGATTTTAAAAACACGGCTTTTGATAATCCTGTTAGTCTTCCTGCCCCGGATGCAAATGATATCTATTCTGAAGATGCTCGTATAAGGGCCAATCAATGGAAGTTTGTTGATTATAATAACAATGGTGTGCAGGATCTGTTCGTGGGCATGGGTATTTGGGGAGAAAGGGATTACAGGGGCAGGAAATACTATGGATGGGATGATGCCTACGATGAGAACGGCCAGTGGACGAATGGTCCGTTAAAAGGATACATTTATTTATTGAAAAATACAGGTAGCAATGATAATCCTGTTTACAGGGACCCGAAACAGCTGCTGGATACTGACGGTGTATCAATTAATGTTTATGGCCGTCCCTCACCGAATTTTGCAGATTTTACAGGTGATGGAAAACCCGATATCATTTGCGGCGAGTTTCGTGACGGGTTTACTTTTTTTAAGAATGTAGGGACCCTGAATAACCCGCTTTATGCACCGGGGAGACCCCTGACAAATGGCGACAAGGAGATTCGCATGGATCTTTGCATGATCACTCCCGTGGCATATGATTTCACAGGTAATGGCTGGCCCGACCTTATAGTTGGCGATGAGGACGGCCGGGTAGCACTGGTTGAACACACAGGTGAAGTAGTTGATGGTATACCATTGTTTCTTACTCCACGGTATTTTCGCCAGCAGGCTGAAGATATTAAGTTCGGGGCACTTGCCACTCCGGTTGGTTTTGACTGGAATGGTAATGGCCGTGATGATATAATAGTGGGAAATACTGCGGGGCATATTGCTTTTATTGAAAATCTCGGCGGTAATCCCGTAAAATGGGCTGCCCCTGAACTTTTAAAGGCCGGCGGAGAGGTGATCCATATTATGGCCGGGCCAAACGGATCGATTCAGGGGCCTGCTGAGGCAAAGTGGGGTTATACAACCCTGACGGTTGCGGATTGGAATCATAACGGACTGCCTGATCTAATAGTCAATTCGATATGGGGAAAGGTAATTTGGTATGAGAATACAGGGACCCGCACTGAACCTAAACTGGCAGCCGCCAAACCGGTAGAAGTAGAGTGGGAGGGAGAGGCACCTAAACCTGCCTGGAATTGGTGGGATCCCGAGGGTAACGAACTGGTCACTCAATGGCGTACCACTCCGGTGGCGTTGGACTGGACAGGTAACGGACTGACCGACCTCATTATGCTGGATCATGAAGGTTACCTTGCCCTGTTCAGACGTGTAAAACCAGATGGAGATGTTGTCTTGCTGACCGGTGAGCGGGTGTTTCGACTTGAAGGGGAGGATGAACCTCTTCGTCTTAATGATGGTAGAGCCGGACGTAGTGGCCGTCGCAAAATTGCCATTGTTGATT
>PXAP01000206.1 GCA_003567115.1 Bacteroidota bacterium | reverse complement strand
GAGAAGGCATCAGGAATATGGATACCAAGCGAACAGTGTCACCTCATGGTGCAAAAGCGCATGTGTCTGAAGTACCGCCCACTTCGACACGTTATATCTGGCCGATGCCGCAATCCGAGCTTAATACAAATAACCTGCTGGAGCCAAATTAATTAGAGTACGCCTTTAACATAGGTGTTTGTATTAGCAAATCTTAACCGTTTATGAATTACAGAGAGGCTGACTCAAAGGGTCAGCCTCTTTCATTGGTTTTTCCCTCCGGAGTTAAGATCGCTGCAGACATAATACTGATTTTCCTTCCGGCCGGCCTGCCAGCCGATTAAAAAATTCGCTAAAATCGGACTATCCACCACCAGGTGGCTTTAACCCCGATTTACTTCGTACCGCGAATTTCTTTAATCGTACATGCTTGTCTGGCAAAGCCCCGCCAGGATATTATAGCGCCTGAAAGATGCAGGTTTTTAAGATAAACTAAATAAGGCATGTTTAATGGCCAAAGCCAATTTTTTTCTTTTGTCAGTGTGTCATTTGACTTCGTCGATTTTCCATGTTATACCCGATGCTTTGTTGAGTGTTTTCAAGATGTAAAATTCAGATGAAAAAATTTATTGTATATTTAGTGATCATTAAATATGTGATCACGTTGCGTTTTCTGCGGTTTGTGCTAAATTTGTATGCATATATTGTATAATGATGGAAGATCTGAAAATCAATCACCTCCGCGAACTTGAGTCGGAGTCCATATATGTTATAAGGGAAGTGGCTGCCCAGTTTGAACGCCCCACTCTTCTTTTTTCGGGTGGCAAGGATTCAATCGTTATGTTTCATCTTGCCAGGAAAGCTTTCTGGCCCGCCAAAGTACCTTTTCCTCTGCTTCATATTGATACGGGGCACAATTTTCAGGAAACCCTTGATTTCCGCGATAATTTAATGAAAAAGACCGGGGCAACATGTATTGCCCGGTTGGTACAGGATTCAATCGACAGGGGCCGTGTTGTGGATGAAAAGGGAGTCAATGCCAGCCGCAATGTATTGCAGACGGTTACCCTGCTCGATGCAATCGGTGAGTTGAAGTTTGATTGTGCCATGGGAGGCGGTCGCCGTGATGAGGAGAAATCGCGTGCCAAAGAGAGGTTTTTCTCCCACCGGGATGAATTCGGGCAGTGGGATCCGAAAAACCAGAGGCCTGAACTGTGGAACCTGTTTAACGGCAGAAAACTCATGGGAGAACATTTCCGGGTGTTTCCCATAAGCAACTGGACAGAGCTCGATGTGTGGCAATACATCTTTATGGAGAATATTGAGATTCCCAGCCTTTATTTCACACATCAAAGAAAGGTTTTCCAACGCGATGGTGTATGGCTTGCCTGGGCTCCCTTTATGCAGCTGAAGGAGGGCGAAAAAGTTGAAGTCCGCGATGTCCGGTGCCGTACAATCGGCGATATTACCTGTACCGGTGTAACCCTTTCCACTGCCGATAACCTGGAGGATATAGTAAGCGAGATTGCCGCTACCCGTATTACCGAACGGGGAGGAAGGTATGATGACAAACGGTCCGATGCAGCCATGGAGGACAGAAAAAAGGAGGGGTATTTCTGATAACATGAAGTACTGTATGGTTTTTCCATCATGATGCTTTCAAACTATTAAGGGGTCTCGACTTTTTATGACAAAATAACCTTTTTATACCGGATAACAGGTAAGTTATCATACTATATCATTAAAGATTAATAGTAGATTAAATAAATTATTTCAGCAATGCAAAACCTGAAAACTGATCCCGCCCCGGGTTACCTTGATATGGAACTTCTGCGCTTCACCACTGCAGGAAGTGTGGATGACGGGAAAAGCACCCTTATCGGCCGCCTGCTGTTCGACAGCAAGGCCATATTTGAAGATCAGATGGAAGCCATTACATCGGCCAGCCTGGGGAAAGGCGATGAGGAGGTTAATCTGGCACTACTGACCGACGGGTTAAGGGCGGAAAGGGAGCAGGGGATAACCATCGATGTGGCATACAGGTATTTTGCCACCCCTAAGCGTAAATTTATAATAGCCGATACCCCCGGGCATACACAGTATACCAGAAACATGGTAACCGGCGCATCTACGGCTAACCTTGCGCTTATCCTTGTGGATGCCAGGCATGGGATTATAGAGCAGACGCTAAGGCATCTCTATATTGCTTCCCTGCTGCAAATACCTCATGTGGTGATATGTGTAAATAAGATGGATCTGGTGGACTATGACCGGAATGTTTTCGAGAATATCAGATCACAGTTTCTCAGGTTTGCCGGAAAACTCGATATCAGGGATGTCAGGTTTGTTCCGATAAGTGCAAAATTTGGTGATAACGTGGTTGAACGATCATCACGAACCGGATGGTATGATGGTCCCACCCTGATGTATCTTCTTGAAACCATACATATAGCCGGAGATGAGAATCTGGTTGATGTCAGATTCCCCGTTCAGTACGTTATCCGGCCGCAATCGGATAAATTCCATGATTACCGGGGATATGCCGGCAGACTTGCGGGGGGGATCATGAGGGCCGGTGACAGGGTGAAGGTCCTGCCT
>PXAP01000045.1 GCA_003567115.1 Bacteroidota bacterium | reverse complement strand
ATATCCTGAGCCTTGAAGGTGCCGATTCGATCCTTTCATTACGCCATCTTGAAAAGGCATATGACTACGGATTACGGGCAATAGGCCCGGCTCATTATGGCCCGGGAATCTATGCGCAGGGAACCGATGCGAGCGGGGGACTGGGACTCAGGGGGCGGGAATTAATTAAGGAAATTGAAAGAGCGGGTATTATTCTTGACGTTACACATTTATCTGACGGCAGTTTCTGGGAAGCCATGGATGTTTATTATGGACCGGTATGGGCAAGCCATAATAACTGCCGGGTCTTCGTACCTCATAACAGGCAGTTTTCGGATAAGCAGATAACTGAGCTTATTAAGAGGGATGCAGTAATCGGTGTCGCACTTGATGCATGGATGATGGTGCCGGAATGGATCAGGGGAAAATCAGACCCCAAATCAATGGGAGTGACGCTAAAATTAATGATCAACAATATTGATCATATCTGCCAGTTGGCGGGCAATTCACTTCATGCCGGCATCGGATCTGATCTTGATGGTGCTTTTGGCAGGGAACAATCTCCCTCTTATCTGGATACCATCGCAGACCTTCAAAAAGTGCCGGAAATGCTTAGTGAAAGAGGATATGACGAAGAAGATGTAAATAATATTATGAGTGACAACTGGATTCGTTTTCTGAAAAAAAATCTGTGAACAAACAGGTTTAATTGTTTATTTTTGCTTGTATATATTTTTTCATGTAAAAAACAGCATATATTTTGCCTGAAAATATTCAGAATTAACAGAGAAGTAAATAGAGATCTTATGCAATATGTAAAACTGGAACTTACCGGCAAATACCGGGAGATCGGCTCCCGGACCCTCAGGGCAGGCAGAACACGGCAGAAGCACTTCCGGTTTGACTTGTTTTATACACAAATCGAACGGATACGGGAAAACCCTGCTATCCGGCATGTGCTTGTGGAGCGTCAAAAAGACTTTTCTGTCCCTCTTTTCGGCGGCCTGGAAGAGATTCGCGCAGCACTTCAGCGCCTTACAGAGTCTGGTAAAGATGTATACTACTATGCTCCGGAATATGATTCGGCTGACTGTGTTTTATCTTCTGCCTGTAAACGAAGAATCCTTCATCCTTTGGGCCAGGTGTCATTTTTAGGTAAGGCAATGCCTTCCCTGTTCTTCAAAAAATTCCTTGACAGCCAGGAGGTTGATGTAACGGTCATCAGACGTGATCGCTATAAAAGCAGTGCTGATAACCTCAGAACCGAAAAATATGACAAATATGCCCGTAAACAATATCAGACTTTACTGGACAGTGCAGTGGCTTCAATGCGGGAGGCTGTAACTGATTCTTCTGATAAGCCTGGTGGCTTCAAAGCTGAAGCGCTGGACGATATGATCGGCGGACGCATCTTCACCGCCCCTGAAGCACTCGAAGCCAAAATGGTTGATGAGTTGCGCACTGTCAATGATCTTATAAATGAATGGGCCAAAAAGAAGATAAAAAGAAGGTTGATTAAAAAACGCCGATTTTGGTTCGGTTTTGCTCCGAGAGTGGCGGTTCTGGTTTTCGAGGGGATGATTGTCGACGGCGAAGACCGTCGTAATCCGCTTTTTGGTCAAGCCATTGGTGATCGTTCCATGATCAGATATATCCGTTTATTGAGAAAAAATCCGCGAATAAAAGCGGTTGTGTTCAGGATCAATAGCGGGGGAGGCTCTGCAACCGCGAGTGAAAATATTCTGCAGGAACTGGCAGCTTTACATAAGAAGAAACCGCTTGTGATTTCGATGGGCCCTGTTGCAGGGAGTGGCGGATACTGGATCTCAACTACCGGCCGCCGCCTGTTTGCACTTCCCACCACCATAACAGGTTCAATAGGTGTTTTGACTATCTTCTTCAATATAGCCAGGCTACTCCAAAAGCATGGAATAACCACTGACTGTATCAGGCATGGTGATTCGGCTGATCTTAGTTCGCCCTATCGGCAGCTTACCGATAAGGAGCACAGTACGGTCGACAATATAGTCGGATTTCTCTACCAGGAATTTATCAACCGTGTAGCAAGCATCCGTGATATGCCGCCCGAGAAGGTGCATGAACTGGCGGAAGGGCGTTTATGGCTGGGAAAGGAGGCGGTTAAACATAACCTTGTTGATGAGGCCGGCGGACTTCATGATGCTTTAGCTCACATTAAGGACATCCTGAAAGTCAAAAAAATCCGGCTTCGTTTCGAGCCCCGTCAACCGTTTATCATGAGGCTGCTCGATCGGCAGCGTATGGCTGCAAAGGTGAGAACAGATGAGGAACTGACTTCGTTGCCTTCCGGCAGATTTGAAGAAGCCGGATTTGCAACGCCCATGGAGATTGCCCGTGCCTGCCTTTCGGTTCACGGTCAGATGCTCTTCCAGGATCCTTTTTTGTCTCAATTCCTGTCTGATTTCAATGATGCTGCCGGCAGCTGATTCCGGCAGATAAATTTTTCATTTACCATGAATCCTGGTAGAAAAATCTGGTCATGAACCTTTGCTGCTGTAATCTTGACAAACCATCCAACCGATTGAACAGTATCAATAAGTATGTGGACTTTAAAAACCGTTTTTTGCCATCTT
>PXAP01000078.1 GCA_003567115.1 Bacteroidota bacterium | reverse complement strand
CAGGGAACCAAGGCTGGACCTTATAATATTGGGATTGAAAATGTCTGTTCCGCTGTTGCATACAAGGACAGCATCAACCCCGGCAGCATCAGCCGTTCGAAGCATAGCGCCCAGGTTTCCCGGCTTTTCAACAGATTCAGCAACAAGTATCAGGGGATTACTGCCCGGTCTGAGATCTTTGAGATATCTCTTTTTCTGCCGGGCAATAACAAGCAGTCCGTCTGACCTCTCTCGGTATGCAAGTTTTCTGAAAACATCACTGTTTGTTTCTATGATACTGGCCTGTCCGGTAAGAATGTCAATTACATCCCTTGTATCGGTATAACCACCCGACTGATCAACAGATAAGCCGGTACCGCTTTTCTCTGCAATTTCAGGACAGACAAACAGGGTGTGAAAGAGGTAACCTGCCTGCATGGCAAGCCTTATCTCCCTTAAGCCCTCTATCAGGAACAACCCTTCCCTTTTCCTTACAGAGGCTTTTTGCAGGGAAACAGCAAATTTGATTTTTGGGTTCTGCAGACTACTTATCCTGATACTCATGATTTGTCACCAGTGTTATACGGTTAATCCGATATTGTCCGATCAGGGTTTCGGTCAGAACAACACCTGTCCCGGTTGTATTTGAATAAACTACCCGGGGCAGAGCCCCGAAGTATTACATGGTATTTGTTGTTTCAGTCCCAGAGGGTCGGGGTATTGAACCACTTTAAGAATAAACCCCCATCCCTGCAAGATTTTTCTGCAAATTATGACTTTATTTAAGATCTGACCTGTTACAGAGGTCACTAAAGTAAAAAAATATTTATCGATAATTAAATCAGCCACGCCTGTTTATAGTAAAAAATTCGCTGAAATCGGACTATCCACTGCGGGAGAAGTTGAATTAACGCCGATTTTTACTTCTCACAACGAATTTTTTTAATCCTACATGCCTTTCGGGCAAAGGCCTGCCAGAACATTACCGCACCAAAAGGATGCGGATTTACAAGTTAAACTAAACTTTTCTTGACCATATCAATTAGTTTATTTAATTTTAAACTTGATGCTCTTGACAAAGGATACCCATCCATTTTGCCACCGCGAAATGGTGCGTTTTTTTCAGGATAGACCGGATCCGGAAGAATGGACTTGATTACTAACCATATAACAAAGAAACCATGGAGAGAAATTTGCTTAAGATTATCAAAAACGAGGTTGACTATCCCAATATTTCAATTCTTCTGCCTACTCATAAAACCGCCCCCGCTAATCATCAGGACACGATGCTCCTGAAAAAGCTATTTAAACGAGCTGAACAGAAGTTATTGGAAGACTTTGACAAAAAGGAGATAAAAGAGCTGATTGCAAAACTTAAAAAGATAATTGCCTCAATAGATGTCAGGTATAATCTTGACGGACTGGGAATTTTTGTTAATAAAAAGTTTGAAAAAGTGGTACGTCTCCCATTCCCCGTTAAGGAAAGGGTAATAATAGATAAGAATTTTGCCACACGCGACCTTATCAGAGCTATGAACAGGGGAATCAACTACTACACCCTCTCTCTGAGTGCAGGCTTTGTAAGACTGTTTGAGGCCCACCGGGATAAATTCTCCGAAATTACAGAAGAGGGGTTTCCTTTTGCCAATCCACTGCCGCGTGGTTCCAATTTGGAGGAATCGACCTCATTGAAAGAAATCAGGTTGAAGGAATTTTTCAACATGGTTGATAAATCATTTAAACAAATCCATAATCAGCATCCCATGCAAATGGTAATTGCAGGTGTGGAGAGAAATATTGCACTTTACAGGGAAGTTTCGGGTTTATCCGATGTGATTATCACTACCATTGAAGGTAATTATAACAATGCATCACCTCATGAGCTTGCCGGTATAGTATGGCCCGGGGTTAAAAATGCAATGGCTGAAAAACGAAAGCAGGTAATGAGAAAACTTGATGAAGCTATTGGCAGAAAAAGGCTTGTAACGGGCATCGAAGAAGTAAGGCAACTTGCTCTCCAAAACAGGGGAGAACTGCTGGTTGTGGAAGAGGACTATCAGCAGGCGGCACAAGCCGGCAATAAAAAGAGCATCACACCCCTGACAGGTAACCGCAGGTCCGTCTCTGCCACGATCGATCTGGTTGATGAGATAGCTGAAAAAGTTGTATCTACAGGCGGGCGGGTTGTATTTATAGAAAACGGATCATTGCAAAATTACAGTCATATTGCACTGGTGCTGAAATATTAAACTCCCTTTTATACGGAAGAACCCGCTCCCGGAGCAACTGATGGGATAACCCTGTTTCAGGGGTGGGCGATATTTATCCGGGAAACCTTACTCCCGGAGCTCTTTTTCCCTTGTCCAGGTGGTTTCTCTTCCAAGAAACCGCATACCGAGAACAAAACCTTTTAACTTCAAGGTATCATTTCCGTCAAGCCACATATAGCAATCGTATGTCCTGCCACTTTCCGGATCATAAATTTGACCATCCTCCCATTCCTGCTTTGATGCATTATAAGTAAACCCCTTCAGTATTTCCAAACCCTGTAAAGGACGGCTCCGCAATGACCTGTCGGGGTTCTCGTCATCACGTTTTATTCTGCCGTCTTCAT
>PXAP01000044.1 GCA_003567115.1 Bacteroidota bacterium | reverse complement strand
TAAAGAATATGATGGTTTCTGATCAGAACCAAAACCTGTAACCGATGAGGGATAAAGCCGGTCCCTGATAAGAACAAAAAAGGTTGGTAACATAAAAAAAAAATAGTCCTGGAGACAAACCAAAACCGGTTGGTGATATGAGAAAAGCATGTAAGGCTTTAATAATCACATCGTTGACAGCCACACTGCTGTTCACCCTCCTGATTATTGCAGTTTATTTTGGAGCATTTGGTCCGTTACCAGGCGAAGAGGAACTGAAGAGTTATAAAGGCGCCACTGCTTCGCTGGTTATGTCCGGAGAGGGAGAGATTATCGGCAGATTTTTCTCCGAAAACCGCACCAATGTAAATTACCGGCAATTCCCCTCCTCTCTTGTCGATGCTCTTATTGCAACCGAGGATATACGATTTTATGAACACAGCGGAATAGACATAAGAAGTTTGTTGAGGGTGGCGGTTAAATCAGTTATACTTAATGATCGCGGATCGGGCGGTGGAAGCACCATTTCGCAGCAGCTTGCCAAAAACATATATGGAAGGGAAAGGCACGGGTGGTTGACCGTTCCCGTCAATAAGATCAGGGAATCACTGCTGGCATATCGCATGGAAAGGACATATAACAAGGAGGAGATACTGACCCTGTACCTCAATACAGTCTCTTTCGGCGAAAATGTTTACGGCATAGAAGCTGCCTCAAGAAGGTTTTACAATAAAAGTGTCGAACACCTGACTACAGACGAGTCATCCGTTCTTGTAGGGATGCTTGCTGCAAACACTTTTTATAATCCGCGTCTCCACCCGGAAAGGGCAAAATCCAGAAGGAATGTGGTGATACGGCAGATGGAGAAATACAACTACATCCAGTCCGCCGAAGCCGACTCCCTCTGCCGTCTTCCCATGGCACTGAACTATGTCAATATTGAATCGGTCAATCCTGCGGGCTATTTCCTTGTCCGCGTCCGCCGCGAAGCAGAAGAGATCCTGCAGAGCCTGCAGACAGATACAGGAAAAAGCCCGAACCTTGACGAAGACGGCCTGGTTATTCACACCACCCTTAACCTCAGCCTTCAGGATCATGCCATCAGCTCCTTTCATGATCATCTGCCGGCAATGCAGGAAAGGCTGAGGGAACAGTACGGAAGTCGGGCAGGAGAGAGGCTGCTTCTCCAAATATTACAAAGAGAGATGCAGCGTCAAAATCTGACCGGCCGCTCCGGCGACACCGTATTCATGAGGATCTTTGACTGGGACGGCTCATACAACAAGTCTGTTACTGTGCGTGACAGCCTGATGCAGGCACTTACCCTGCTGCATGCCGGATTAGCGGCTATGGACCCTTCGACCGGTGCCATAAAAATGTGGATTGGGGGAATTGATTATCACACCCAGCCATATGACCAGGTTCTGGCTCGCAGGCAACTGGCCTCAGCCTTTAAACCCGTACTTTACGCCGCTGCGCTTGAGCAGGGGATCGGTCCCTGTCATTATTTGGATAACGATTCTGTTATTGTCGAAAATTACAATAACTGGACTCCGGTAAACTATAACCGGGAGTTTGGAGGGCAATATTCTCTGGCAGGTGCATTATCGCTGTCAATGAACGTTCCCACCTTTAATCTCTTTCTTGATGTCGGGTTTAACAGCGTTGAGCAGATGTGGTATGATATGGGCTTCACATTTCCCCTGAGCAATACTCCGGCACTTGCCCTGGGTACGGCGGAGGCAAATATTCTTGAGACTGCCGCTGCCTATTCAGCATTCGCAAACGGTGGCTACCGGGTCATGCCCTACAGCATTGAGTCGATCGTTGCCCCCGGAGGAGAGGTAATCTATAAAAGGGATACGTCAGACAACAGAACACGTATCTTGTCTGAGCGTTCTGCCATGCTGATGAACTCCATGCTGCAGAAGGCAGTTGACCAGGGCACAGGAGCTGCAGCAAGGAGTGTTTACGGAGTTAATTTGCCACTGGCAGGCAAGACCGGTACCTCCCAGAACCATGCCGATGCCTGGTTTGCCGCCTACAATCCCTCGGTCGTTATAGTGAGCCGTGCAGGAGCCTCCAGCCGGGCCATTCATTTCAATTACGGGACGCACGGTTCGGGTACCGCACTTGCCCTTCCGCTTGTGGCACTTACAATGCGCGCTGCACAGCAGGGAAATGATTTGGGCAATCAGCTTGCTGCGGATTTTCCGGAATTACCCCGGGAACTTGAAAGATTGCTCGAATGTCCCGGTTACAGGGAAAAAGGCATTATAGACAGGTTGAGGGATTATTTCCGAAGGGATGTTATCACTTTCGTGGAAGAAGACGAAGATCCCCGGCCCGGGCTACGATCATTTTTCAGAAGGCGTTTTGGCCGATAGCTTCAGTTATTAAAATACAGCAGTAAAATACAGCAGTTCGGGCTGTAACCTCCGGTTAATCCGGTTCAGATTTTAAAAGCTGATTTCCGGGTGAGTTGTTCCCTTACGGGGATAGCTTTCCCCGTAAGGGATTGGTCAGCGAATTTTTTGCTTCCCTTTATTGAAGTTGGGCAATATCAGGATAAAGCATAGGTGGTGTTTCAAAATAATGAAAAAGATCATGATCCGGC
>PXAP01000315.1 GCA_003567115.1 Bacteroidota bacterium | reverse complement strand
TTCCCGGTAAGTACTTAAAATTTACTTGATTTTCGATCAGCATGTAACAAAATTAAGGAATAAATATAAAACTTATGCAGCAGACCTTACAGAAATAAAGTCTTTTTATTGTCTCATTTCTTTTTAGTCCAAAATAAAACTGCCGATGAACATTTTTCAGATATTCAGGTCTGCACTGAGGGCACTCCGCTCCGACCTGAAAAGCACCCTTATTAACATTGCGGGACTCGCAACCGGACTTACGGTATTTCTGCTTATCGTGCTATTTGTTAATTCCCAGTATTCATACAACACACACATCCCCCACTTTGATGAGATATTCCGGCTGGAGAGGGGATTTCACGGTATCACAAACGGATTTGAGGCAGAGCGCCTTGCTTCCCGCATACCCGAAATAGAGAGTTATTGCAGGGCTTCACAAAAAAACGGCAACCTCTTCTACAGGTCTGCCGATGGAACTGCCATAAGGGTGCATGCCTCCGGCGTTACAGCCGACACCTCGTTTATCGGAATGTTCGACATAAACATCACTGAACAGGTGGCAGCATCCCTCCTCCGTACGCCGACATCAATCCTCATTTCGGAAGACCTTGCCTTGCAGCTATTCGGCAGCAGCCAGGCCCTGGGCGAGATCGTCTCCTTCGAGAACAGGCATAACCTGGTGGTTGAAGGCATATTTGAGCCGCTGCCGCCAGCC
This sequence comes from Bacteroidota bacterium, assembly GCA_003567115.1. Taxonomy (GTDB): domain Bacteria; phylum Bacteroidota; class Bacteroidia; order Bacteroidales; family PUMT01; genus PXAP01. The sequence continues at coordinate 1,900 of PXAP01000315.1, read as the reverse complement.
TCGACAATGGAGTTTGATATGATCATCCCGATCGACTACCTTCCGCTTGAATACGGGAACCCCCGTTTCCTGGAATCACGTACAACCTGGATGTACGAGACATTCTTCAGGCTGAACCCCGCTGCAAAAGAAACCGTTGCTGCAAAGATAAGCGATGAGGTTCCGTCCATATACGAGGGCACCGATGTTACCTTTACCAGGGAAAACGTCAGGGTGGACCTCAGGCCGCTCAGAGACATCTACTTTGCAGGCATAAGCGGTGCACTGCACCGGATGGGCGACAAGAGGAATACATTTATCTTCATGATAATCGCCGGCTTTGTGCTTGTAATTGCCGCCATCAACTTTATCAACCTTTCCACTGCCCAGTCTGCCCGCAGGTCAAAAGAGACCGGCCTCAAAAAGATCCTTGGCGCAGGGCGTTCAAGCCTTATAATGCAGATATGTGCCGAAGGCATTATCACGATTTTCGTCTCTATCATGCTGGCGCTTGCACTGGCAGAATTGCTCATGCCATGGTATACCGGATTTGTAAACACCAGCCTGGGTATTGAATATAATTTGCGTAACCTTTTTATACTTGCAATAGTTGTACCACTTGTACTGGGTTCCCTTTCGGGGATATTTCCTGCCTTCTTTTTGAGCCGCATATCACCCCTGAGTGTGCTGAGAAAAGAGCTGACAACAGGAAAAGGAGGGACCGGGCTGCGGACCTTCCTTACAGTTTTCCAGTTCAGCATAAGCATCTTTCTTATAGTGGGTACACTGGTGGTAAACAAACAGTTGCGTTTCATCAACACATACGACCCGGGGTTTGAAACAGAGAATATCATTGAACTGACCCTCAATGACCAGGTAAATGAAAGGTTTGATGTTTTCAAGCAAAACAGTCTCGCCGATCCTTCGGTACTGGGTGTCACTCGCATAAGCCAGGCCCCCTACGGGGCAAACAATGTGTGGAGTGTATATCATGGCGACAATAACTTCACCTGGCCTTTCATACAGGTTGATGAGGACTTTGCCAGGGTATTCGGGCTCAGGATAGTGCAGGGACAGGATTTCTCCGAAAGCATGCTTCAGAGAGGTGCCGACCTTATGCTTGTAAACGAAAAGGTGATCGATGAATTTGAAACCGGCGATATTCTTGCCGAGACACCAAATAACTATGAGATCATGGGTGTTGTGAATGACTTCCATTCCGCCTCCCTGAGGTCGGAGATCAGACCTGTGACCATAGTCCTCCAACCCTCCAGTGCAAGAGGGTTTTCATATATAAGAGTCGATCCGGAAAATCCCGGAAGAGGGATCGAGGCAGTAAAGAGCGCCTGGGAAGAGCTGGCTCCTGATTACCCGTTCGAATATCATGCACTGGCCGACAGGATTGACGAGGCATACATCTCCGAAAAACGTTTCGGCGAGCTTTTCACCTGGTTCTCACTCGTCTCAATTCTTATCTCGTGTCTCGGGCTGTTTGCTCTTGCATCATACACCACCGCAAGCAGGATAAAGGAGATCGCAATAAGGAAGGTACACGGTGCCACAAGCATCGGGGCCGGGATGCTGCTTTCCGGGAGTCTTACCAGGAAAGTGCTTGTGGCCAACCTGGTGGCCTGGCCTGCAGCATGGTTCTTCATGAACAGGTGGCTGGAAAATTTCGCCTACAGGATAGACCCGGGTATAACCGAGTTCCTGCTGGCCGGGATAATAGCGCAGGTAATTGCACTTGCCACCGTATCGTGGCACGTGTACACCACCTCACTGAAGAACCCGGCAGATATACTTAAGCATGAGTAGGCTTTTTTGCACTGCACGAAAACCTATATAAGTCTCCTGCAATGAATACCTCAACCTTTACAGAATGTCTCTGGCAACCATTATATGTCTTAACAAAGGGCTTTTA
>PXAP01000339.1 GCA_003567115.1 Bacteroidota bacterium | reverse complement strand
TCATCGCCCTGCAATTCATTTGGAAAAAGTGCATATGCAATTACTCCCGGCAATGCGAAAATAAATATTGGAAAAAGTTTGAGAAAAACTGCAAACATGGAGCCCCAGCGTGCATTTTTCAGATCTGGTGTTGCAAGTGTACGCTGAACATTAACCTGGTCAATACCCCAGTAGAAGATTCCTGCGTAGAATGCAGTTGCAAGAATGCCCCAGAAAGGATAAACAGGGTCATCATAAGGTTTGGCAACCTTCATCATATCAGGCACTGTATTCATCAATTCGCCAAATCCCCCCACTTTATCCAATCCGATGAAAAGCATGATCGATGTACCCAGTATTATTATCATAACCTGGATCGTATCGGTATATGCAACTGCGGTAAATCCTCCTATAATGGTAAATAGTGCAACTGCGATACCTATGAAAATAACGGTTGTCATGACACTGTACCCGAGAATACTGTAGATGACCAGCGCCCCGGCAAAAAGTGTGAATGCCAGCTTGGTCATGACACTTATTATCAACATAAGTCCTGAGAACAGGGTTCTTGCACGCCTGTTATATCGCAATTCAAGAAATTCGGGGATAGTAAAAATCTTATTTTTGATATAGTATGGGAAGAGTATGGCACATGCGAATCCCAGGGTTATTGCTGTTGTAAGTTCGACAGATCCTGCTGACAGGCCGTAGCGATAGGAATCACCGGAGAGGCCGACAAGGTGTTCTGCCCCGATATTGGTTGCAAAAAGTGATGCTCCTATAATAGGCCATTTAATGGTTCTTCCTCCAAGGAAAAAATTAATACTTGTTGCCCCGGCTTTTCTGATGTATGCCATGTAAAGACCGAAAGCGATGCTTCCGAGTATCACCAATGCAACAACAATATAGTCCAGCGAAGTGAGTGTGAGTCTCATATGACCTGAGATTTATTCAATAATTGCTTCAGCCTGCCTATGGTTTGAATCATTGCCCTTAGGGTATGGTAATTTATTTTCCATGAATGGCCCATGTGTGTCCAGATCGGCTCCCCTTTCCTGGTAAGTAGAGGATACCATTCGCCAACCTGCTTGTTGATAACTTTGTCAAACACAAAACGGTGAACATTTTTGTAGGCTTCCCAATACTTTTCACCGCCAATTATAAGGCATGCATCAAGCATGCCGATCAAAACTTCTGCCTGCTGCCAGAACTCCTTTTCTTTGTCATAAACTCCCCCTGAATGAGGGCCTTCAACATAAACACCCCCGTACTCCCTGTCCAGGCCATTATCTACAGTATGATCAAAAATGGTTTTCAGATCATCCCGGTAATTTTCATAATCAATTTTCAGTATTTCAAAAGCATGCAACAGAAGCCAGGCAAATTCGGCATTGTGCCCGTAACAGGTATTATCCGTTGCATTACCTTTCCGGCCCTCCTCGGAAAAACGGTCCCATCCCCAGATAATGTCAAATTTGATTTGCGGAGCGACTGACCAGTCCCCGAAAAACTGGGGAATACCGGTCTTGTATTCCGGATGGATTATCCTCTTTAGAAGTATATCCATAATTTCAAGAAGCTTTCGCCGGTGCACTTCCATTGAGGTACATTCATAAAGAGTGGTAAAAGCTTCCATAAGGTGCATATGCACATCAAGTGTTTTCCTGTCACCTCCCTGACTGCCGGGTCCGCAAAGAGTCCAGTCAGACATAAACATTTCCCTGTAACCTCCATACATTGTATCCACACAGTATTTTTGTAAAAGGTCAAATACGGCTTCGGCATAATTACGTCCCCGTTTATCACCTGTTGCAAGTGTGTATTCACTAAGGCTGTAGATGGCAAAGCTGTGGCCATAAATTATTTTCCGGTCAATTTTCACATTTCCCTTGCGGTCTGTCATCCAGTAAAATCCTCCATGGCTCTTGTCCCATAACTTGTCAATCAGGAAGTCAACTCCGTGTTTTGCCAGTTCTGCCAGTTTACCGTCTCCGTAACCTGCACGATGAGCAGATGACAGGGTGTATATTGAGCGTGTTTGTGCGATAAGTGATTTCTCATCTTCCCCTGTATCCTTTCCATCCCGGTCAAAATGTGTAATAAAGCCACCGTATTTTTCATCTTTCAAACGATTTGTCCAAAAGGGGAGTAGCTCATTATTAAGGTGATCTGTTGCTTCTTCCAGACAACTTTTAATCTCTTCCTGGTTCATTATATTTAAGATTTAATAAAAAACTATTAAATAAATAATCATAGAGCGAAATGTCTAGTTTAACTTCTGATACAGTGCCAGCAGAAAGTCTCTGTTATCTGCTGTCAGATAGTGCATTTCTCCTCCCATCCTGCTGAAGGTTTTACAAAACCGCAGGTAATATGCCGGGTCATCGGGTGGTGGTTCTCCATCTTTCTGCCAGTCCCATTCAGATTCAGCCAGATCGACAATCATCATAAAATGGTTGTCGATATGACGGTTGTTCTGAATTTCAAGATTTTGTGCCATTGAAAGGGATTTCTCAAATATCATGGGAGACATAACAGCAGATCCTATTGAAAGATATACACCATTTTCCAGTTTACTGACGTTTTCGGCAAAAAGAAGAAAGTCGCTGAGGGCGGTTCTGCC
>PXAP01000154.1 GCA_003567115.1 Bacteroidota bacterium | reverse complement strand
TCTGCCTGAGACCTCTTCGCCTTCTGCTCATCTGCTGTGGATGTATCTGCAGCAGCTGGAGACAGGGTTGCATCTGCACTGCTATTGACCTGACCATCTTCTACATCTCTTACACCTTCTTTCTTGCTCATATTGCATCACTCCTCATGATAAGATTTGGTACTTCAGAACCGTGATTCACACTGCGACCGAAAGAGTCCTCTATTAAGACAAAAAAAGTTTAGGCGAAATAAAGGAATGGGCCAGTAGACGCAAGAACACCTCCAATAACAGAGGCGACGGGAGTATGAGGAGGTGGGGCCTTCTTTCACTTGCACTCACTCCTGAGTAAGAAAACCGGTTCGTCTCCATGTCCCACGAATCTGCTCCCGTTCCTCTGATTCACATATCAAGGAGGCGAATTACCATGGAAATGATTGGTCTGTTCGATGATGAGATTGAGATGGCGGAAGAGCCCAAAGAAGAACCAGAGCCATTACCCGAACCTCAGGTCTGCCCATGCACGGTGGTCAACAATTTCCGCTGTCCCGCTCGAAGAAAAGGGAAGCTGTTGAAGCTGTGTGTGGGTGCGAAGAACTACCGAAAGTGCGGAAACTACAGCAGTTGGTTTTGGTACAAGGTAGCGCAACAGAAAGCGAAACAGATCGAGAGCCCGGAGAAGTGAGATCGAGCAATTGTGGATTTCGGGGAGCGACTGGAAGATGGAGCAGGGAGAAGAGGTAGTAATAGTGGCAGTGGAGAGTTGAATACTCAGTCGTTCCCCAAACCCCCGTCCCCTGATGAAAGCAGGAGGTCTCCATGGCATTCCCCACCTTCTGATTGCTCAAGTGAATCTATTGCCGGTCTGCCTGTTCCCCCCCTGTTTGATAGCACTTTCTTCGCGATACATTTCTCTGCAAATCGTCGGACTGGAATGGATGCGCCCTCAGACCCCTCATCTCTGCCATGTGATTCTCCCCCCCTCCATTTCCACCCAGAAACCTGATTCTGCTGCATGAAGCCCGATTTCCCATTTGACGAATCACCGTGTTTTCGGCTACTGGCTGGTCTGGATTGGTGTTACCGACAGGCATTCAGGGGTCGGACAGATTCTGGCATTTTCCGAAGATTGCTGGTTATAGCGTGTGAGAGCATATGACCCCGAAAGAGGAGCGTGAGATGTGATGCATATTGATGAGGCAAGGCATCTACTTCAACAGCGAGACGATGCCCTGACCCGCCATACTGTTGATGCAGGAGATCTGAGAGTACAGGTGGTGTCCGAGGATGATGCCGTGCTGAGGATTGCTGGCGGTGATGATCTTCTCATGACAGACGGCAGCATTACCGAGATGGCAAAGCACTTCGGAGTGGCAGTGAATACGTTCAGGAAGTTCCCCATGGACCTGCAGCAGCATACGATGAACCGACTTCTCAGGGAGCACAGGCAGAATGGAGATGGCTTCATTGGTGTCTACTCAGTCGATGACAGGGGGATCGCATTCACTGATCCAGGCAAGCCCTACATCCCCTGTGTCCCAATCTTCGACTCAGCTTTGCAGGCGGTCAATCCTGAGGAAGATCGAGAGCTTCAGGACTTCTCCCTTCGGCGGCACGGCTTCACAGTGAACATGATGACCGATAAGGCGATCGACGTTGAGAACGTCGGCGATATTACGCAAGGTGGCATTCGGGTAAAGCACAGTGACGTCGGAGCCTTTGGGACTTCGCTTGCCGCTCTTCTCCTGCGACTTGTTTGTCTGAATGGGCTTATGAGGTCCTCCTCGTTGGCTCAGGGGCGTTTCTCCTCTGAGGATGAGTTTGAGGCAGGCGCTATGGTCCACGACTGGGCCACAGAGCTTTACCTTGAGCTTGATGAGCATCTGCATGCCTACGAGAGGCTTGCTGAGGTTCCCATTCCTTCACCCTATGAAGCTATCGAGAGTTTGGGAGAACGGAATGGTCTCTCAGAGGAATGCACGGAGATGGTGCTGGATGCCTATGCCCTCGAAAGCGACTTCCCCGACAGCATGTATCGGTTGACCAATGCCCTCACTTACACGGCCACCCACGCGGAGTTTGACGGATACAGGCAGACACAGAAGCTGCAGAATATCGCGGACTTTCTGGTTGGCTCTGGTGAAGACTTGTGCCCCCACTGCCTCAGTCTCAACTGATGGTGGGCGGGGGGCATGGGGGGGACCTCACTATTCCATTCAACCACAAAGGGAGAGAGATCATGAGCAGTATAGAAGAGAGGGCATTGACGCTGATCGGGAACACTCAGGAGAAGCAGACTGAGCCTTCGATTCGTCCACAGGGGCTTGATGAGTATGTTGGACAGACCCAGATGGTTGAGAGCCTGAGGATTGCAGTCAAAGCAGCACAGATGAGGGAGGCTGCTCTTCCCCATGTGCTATTGGGTGGTCCTGCAGGATTGGGCAAGACGAGCATGGCTTACGTGCTCGCAGAGGAGATGGGCAGTGAACTCATCATCACCTCAGGTCCCAATCTGAGCAAGCCCGAGGACGTGACCGCAAAGCTGAGGGCACTGGATGAGCGCGACATCCTCCTTGTTGACGAAGTCCATCGCATGAAAGCAAAGACCTCCGAGGTGCTGTACTCTGCC
>PXAP01000141.1 GCA_003567115.1 Bacteroidota bacterium | reverse complement strand
TGCGTTTAATGCTTTTTAAGATATTAGTCAGATGTGTAATTTAATGTTAAAGCGAAGCGGTTCATCCTGTAAGTCAATTATATATTTAAACTATACTGCAAAAGGAGCTTTTAATATCATGTATAATCGACCGCAAGTCAAGATTTTGTTAATAATTAAACAAAATTTTGGCTTTTTTACAGGTTAAATATAATTTATTCCGGAACATTTCAGGTTTATTTGATGTAAAAAAATAATGTAATTTAGAGGCCCCGGCCGGCACATCTGCTTTTTCCAGAATATTATTATGCTGTAAGGGGATGTATATAGATAAAATTCTTATTATAAAGGGCTTAATAAATAATAAGAACAAAATAATAAAACAGACTTTAATAACTATTTTCGATGCAGGATAAAATATTGGTTCTTGATCTGGGGTCGCAATATACTCAATTGATAGCCAGAAAAATAAGAGAGCTGCATGTCTATTGTGAAATTCATCCCTACAACAAATTTCCTGTTCCCGATTCTTCGGTCAGGGGTATAATACTTTCCGGCAGTCCTTTTTCGGTAAGGGATGCGGAAGCACCCGTACCCGACCTGGGTTTATTCCGTGGCAAAGTTCCGGTACTCGGAATATGTTACGGAGCACAGTTTATCGTCTATAATGATGGCGGAGAAGTTGCCCCATCCGTAACAAGAGAATATGGAAGGGCGAACCTGGATTCAATTGATGTGAATTCTGACCTTTTTAGCGGAGTTGATGAAGGTTCACAGGTCTGGATGTCGCACGGAGACACTATACTAAGTCTCCCGGATAATTTCCGTGTAATCGGAAGAACTGCAGATGTTGCGCTGGCTGCTTACCAGGCAGAGGGAGAAAAGACATTCGGAATCCAGTTCCACCCCGAGGTTTATCATACCACCGATGGTAAACTTATGCTTAAGAATTTTGTTGATGACATATGCGGATGCACACAGGACTGGACCCCGGCCTCATTTGTTGAAGAAACTGTAGAGATGCTCCGTTCCGAACTTCAGCAGGATAAGGTCATTCTGGGGCTTTCGGGAGGGGTTGATTCTTCTGTTACGGCTGTTTTACTGCACCAGGCCATAGGAAAAAACCTGAATTGCATCTTTGTTGATAACGGATTGCTCAGGAAGGACGAGTTTTCAAAAGTTCTAAGATCATATGAGCATATGGGGCTGAATGTAAGGGGTATTGATGCAAAGAAAAGATTTCTTGATGCCCTGAAAGGAATTGTTGACCCTGAAAAAAAGAGAAAGATAATAGGCCGTTGTTTTATTGAAGTGTTTGAACAGGAGTCCCGCAGGCTCAAAAATGTAAAATGGCTTGCTCAGGGAACCATCTATCCTGATGTAATAGAATCGGTTTCGGTTAACGGACCCTCTGCAACCATTAAGTCACATCATAATGTGGGTGGACTTCCGGAGAAGATGAACCTCAAGGTAATAGAGCCATTGAAGTTACTGTTCAAGGACGAGGTGAGGCGTGTGGGCAGTACACTGGGAATAGACAGACTCCTCCTGAGCCGTCATCCTTTTCCGGGCCCGGGTCTGGGCATCAGGGTGCTGGGCGAGGTTACAGCTGAGAGTATAGCTATATTGCAGGAGGTTGACAATATTTTCATCAATAATTTAATGGATGCAGGATTATATGACAAGGTATGGCAGGCTGCGGCAATATTGCTTCCTGTACATTCAGTCGGAGTGATGGGTGATGAAAGGACCTATGAAAGCGTTGTTGCATTGAGGGCTGTGGTATCAACTGATGGTATGACAGCCGACTGGGTGCATTTACCGTATGATTTTCTGAGTAAATTATCAAGTGAGATAATTAACAAGGTAAAAGGGGTAAACAGGGTTGTTTACGACATCAGTTCCAAACCTCCGGCTACCATTGAATGGGAATAAAGAACAATACAATGTCTGATTCCCCGTTCCGGGTATCACATAATTTTTTTATGTCCAAAACCATTTAATGCAGCTAATAATTGATCAATTGTATTCAATATATATCGGCTCCGGCATTTCAAACTTACGATATGGTTTAGGCATCATTTTTTTAAAACTTTGGCCAATAATCATTTTTACCGCAATACTGCTTTTTCCGCAATAGCGAAAATTGAACCCTGCAATCATAAACATTTGATCAAAAAGAGTTACCTTTGTAGTTTGTCAAAACAAAATCCGGTACAGATTTTCCGGATATAATTCATAAAAATTGTTAAAGAATATACCGGTTTTATCAGTAAATACCTGCAGTAATTAATTGACTGATTTGTATAAGCCACAACAAAGGTTTTTTTATTTTTTATCAGGACTTTAAATTTTATTATGTTAATTCAACAAAATGCCTTATCTTCTCGTTAAATAAAGTGATAATCATAGTTTATACAGATGAAACACCCAAGATTAAGTATAAAAACACTACGAAAATGATTATGAGTGGTTATTATTTGCGATGTTAAAAAAAAATATAGACACATGAAACAATTTAAATCCATAATTTTTTGCCTTATCCTGGCTTTTCTTTTTCATTCAGGCAATGCTCAGATCTTAAATGAACAGGTATATAAGTTCAGCAAGACCCTGAACTCCATATCGAGTTTCTATGTTGATTCAGTTGACCAGGAGCAGCTGGTTGAGAAGGCAATAGTTGAGATGTTGAAAGATCTGGATCCTCATTCTGTATATATAAACAAAGATGAGGTAAAGGCAATGAATGAACCCCTTCAGGGTAATTTTGAGGGTATAGGTGTTCAGTTTAATCTCCTTAATGATACAATTTTTATAATATCCCCGATATCCGGAGGGCCTTCGGAGGAGGTTGGAATACAGGCGGGAGACCGGATAGTAAGGATTGATTCCGAAAATGTTGCCGGTGTCGGTATCACAAATACCCAGGTACGGGAAAAGCTCATGGGAGAGAAAGGTACAAAGGTGACGGTCACCATCAAACGTCGTAATGAGCCTGATCTTATGGATTTTACCATAACACGCGACGAGATACCCCTTTACAGTTTGGATGCCGCATATATGGTTGATGATAAAACCGGTTATATCCGACTGAACAGGTTTTCCTTTACTACTGTAGACGAGTTCGAAGAAGCTCTTGAAAAGCTTAAAAAAGAGCACAAAATGGAAAATCTTATCCTTGACCTGCGGGATAACGGAGGGGGATATCTTCAGGAATCCATTGACCTTTCCGATCATTTCCTTGATCAGGATAAGATGATAGTTTATACCGAAGGGTTGAATATATCCAAAAGGGATTATATATCATCACGGGCAGGAGAATTCACCGAAGGACAGCTTGTTGTTATGCTTAACGAAGGCTCTGCTTCGGCAAGTGAGATTGTGGCAGGTGCGGTTCAGGACTGGGACCGGGGATTGATAGTGGGAAGAAGGTCTTTTGGAAAAGGACTTGTTCAGCGTCCGATCAATTTGCCCGATGGTTCAATGATAAGGCTTACGGTTGCAAGATATTATACACCTTCAGGAAGACTTATTCAAAAGCCATATGATGATGGTATCGCTGAATATTCCCTGGATGCCCTGAGAAGATATGTCAATGGAGAATTTTTTTCCATTGACAGTATTTCAATGCCCGACTCGCTGAAATTTCACACCAAGGTAAACAATCGCCCCGTTTATGGAGGAGGGGGAATAATGCCAGATGTTTTCGTTCCTCTTGATACGGTATCCGTCACCTCCTATTACCGTGACCTCGTGCGGAGAGGAGTATTCAGCAGGTTTGTTTTAAGTTATGTTGATCGTAACCGCGACGAGATTATTTCGCAATATCCGGATTTTGAAAATTATAAAAACAATTTCGAGGTTGATGATTTAATGATTGATCAGTTAGTGGAGTATGGTATAGATGACGGGGTTGATTTAAAAGAGGAAGAGCTGAAACGCTCTTCTGAATTGATTGCAAATCAGGTAAAGGCGTTGATAGCCAGAGATGTATGGAGCCTGAGCGAATATTATGAAATAATGAACCTCCGTGACAATGCTTTTCTTAAAGCAAGGGAACTAATAAATGACCACCGCTTATATCAGGCCCTGATAACCGATAACTGAAAGAAGTAAACCGGATAAACCGGATAAACTCTGATTACGGTTATAACAATTAAAAAGTGTGAAATTAAATGATCGAAAAGTAATTACTTATCCGGATACATCATCAGGCGGGTTTGATATGGTTGCCAAAACGTTTCGGGGACTCGAATATTTGCTGGCCGGAGAGATTGAAGCTATCGGAGGGGAAAATATCAGAAAGGGGACCCGGATGGTCAGTTTCAGCGGAAATAAGGAGGTTTTGTACCGGGCTAATTTTCAAGTGCGGACTGCCCTCAGGATTCTTAAACCTCTTTTTAAATTCCATGCAAAAAACGAAAATGAACTTTACAGGCGGGCTTACAGTTTTGACTGGTCTGCACTGTTTTTAAATAACAATACATTTGCCATTGACGGTGTTCTGAATTCCCCATACTTTAATCACTCCAAATATATTGCGCTCAAAGTAAAGGATGCCATTGCCGATCAGTTCAGGTCTAAAACGGGAAGAAGGCCCGATGTAGATACCGAAAATCCTGATATCAGAATCAATCTGCATATTTCGGGCGATCAATGCACCCTGCTTCTTGACTCATCGGGAGAATCCCTGCATAAAAGGGGATACCGTACCGAATCGGGCCCGGCGCCACTTAACGAAGTGCTGGCTGCAGGAATGATAATGCTGTCAGGTTGGGATCGCAAAACCACCTTTATTGATCCTATGTGTGGTTCCGGAACAATACCTCTGGAGGCAGCAATGATGGCGCATAATATTCCTCCGGGGATTTACAGGAAACAATTTGCTTTTCAAAAATGGTTTGATTTTGATGACATGCTATTCCGGAAAATATATAACCAGGAATATCCGGAGAATCATATTTCACCCAGGATAGCAGGATCTGATAAATCTCCGCGATCAATAGCCAGGGCAAGGGCCAATGCCAGAAATGCATTTCTTGGTAAAAAGATTGATTTCAGGATATCTTCATTTGAAGATTTGGTGCCCCCCGGCGACAGAGGTACTCTGGTTACAAATCCTCCTTATGGCGGGAGACTGAAACAGGTAAATATAAAAACTATTCATTCGGTTATAGGCGATACACTGAAGAAGAATTTTACAGGATATACCGCATGGATACTTAGCAGTAATACGGAGGCAATTAAATCTACAGGTCTGAGACCGGAAAGAAAAATTATACTTTATAACGGGCCTCTTGAGTGCCGGTTTGTAAAATACTCAATCTATAAAGGGAGCAAAAAAACACCGCCGGTAATTTATTAACCTGTAAAAAGTCCTAAAAAACAGATGTTGATTATTAAGAATAAATGTATATTTTTAATGTCTGTATTTTCTTGTATTTAAAATTGTAGTTTTATTATATTTGTCGGATATTATTTTTGAATCAAGTATAGTTTCTCAAAGCAAAGCCTTGTATGAGCTTTAATTTACAGGAGAGTTTTAAAAAAATGAACAAGGGTGATGTACTTCTTGCATACAAGGGAAGCATTACTGCCGAGCTGATTACAAACGTACTTGAGGTAATAGAATCAAAGCTTGATGATGTAAATACAGCATCTGCCGTCAGGAAAAAGATATATAATGTGCTTGTTGAAAGTCTTCAGAATCTTTTTCATCATATTGATGACCTTCCTGATCAGATAAAGAATGAATTTGATGCCAGGTTCGGTGTTTTGGTCATAGCCAAAGAGGATGATTATTATCGTATATCTACCGGTAATTTTGTTCGCACCGGCAAAGTAAAACAACTTAAGGAAAAAATCGACAAAATTAATTCACTTTCCAGGGAGGAACTTAAGGATATGTACAAATTTGTTCTTAATCATCAAAAATTATCTGCCAAGGGTGGAGGTGGACTGGGATTAATTGATATTGCAAAGAAAACAGGGAATAAAATGGAGTATAGTTTTTATAATTATAACAGCGAGTTTGATTTTTTCAATCTGAATGTTTTTATTTCTGAAAGTAAAAATTAGAAAATATAAATAATAATTAAATAATGGAACCCATAATAATAGAAAGCACACCTAAAACACCTTCAGTCAGGTTTGATGCAAAACAGGGAGTTGTTGAGATCAAAGGAAGATCCATACCGGAAAATTCAGTTGAATTTTATAAACCCCTTGTAGATTGGCTTGAGCAGTATTCAGGCAATCCTGCTTCCAAAACAAATGTCAATATTCATCTTGAATATTTCAACACCAGTTCTTCAAAATGTATTTTGGATGTTTTTAAGAAACTGGAAGCTATTCACAAGGCAAAAAATAATGTGGCTGTCAACTGGTACTATGAGGAGGATGATGAAGATATGCTGGAGGCAGGTGAGGATTATGAATCGATTATACGGATTCCGTTTAACATGATAGAGGTTGAGGATTGATTTTACCAGGATTTTATCTTTTTACTGATCAGTTTGTTCCGGTTTTTTTCAAAAGACCGGATTTTTTATGCCTTGATCAGGACAGGAACCTGGGGCAAACGCATGAAAAAAATCACCGGAAGGGGTGATACGGAATTTTCATGAGTTTGCCGTGGACAGGAACTTAAAAATTTTTGTTTTGATGTAACCAATGCTTTGTTCAGCTTTTTCCAGCCCCTTTTTAAGAAGCCTGAAATAGAGGATAAGGAACAATATGCCGGTCATCATCCATATTACCAGAGTGTTAATCCACAGAGTGCTGTATTTGTTTCCGAACAGTCTTTTTTCCGGCGAGTAAAAATGTGCCTTTATGAATCTGCCTTCCGGCTCCTGGTAAACAGGATCGACCTTTTGATGGAGACGATCATTATATTCAATAATACGGGTTACCTCCCTGGAGTTCCTGACCAGATCACTCAGTGCATTGTTGTAATATCTGTTTCGCCTTTCCAGAAACTGATCCCTGCCCTCCGGTGTTTGATGATACTGAGATATTATCCTGTCTTTTTCACTGTTTGCTCTGTTGTACAGCAAGTTATAGTAACGATTCAGTCTTTCCAGATAATCTTCTGCCTTATCAATGATTTCTTCATCAAAACATGCCGGTGTCAGGTTGTTAAAATCAATCCCCGGTTCAATTTGAGGGTTGCCGGCATCCTCTTTTTTCAATTCATTCAATAATAATCTGAAATGACTGGAAGTTCTTTCGCTGTTCTGTGGATTGTTAAGATTACGTCTGCAATAATCAAGCTTGTTCTGAAGGTTGCGTATCCAGAAATTATTTTTATAATCTGCCCTGCTCATTGCTTTATTGTAATGATAGAATTCCCTCTCATAAAGGTTATTTTTATACTGATTTACAGCCAGAGCTTCATAGGCCCATCTTGCTGTGATTATTTCACCGTAAAAGGGTATCCTTCCCGGAGAAGAAATACCGGGATTAAGTTCTTCAAATTTCACTATGATACCGCTTAAAATAAGCTGGGGTATAACCAGAAAAGGGATTAATATATAAATGGTTACTGCAGTTTTGAAGCTATCTGAGATTATAAGGCCCATAACATTGGAAAAACACCAGGCACTGAACAGGATAATCCAGTATTCAAAATACATGCCTCTAACTTCTATTATGGAATTTCCCACCAGTACAAAAGTAAGGGCCTGAATTGCCGAGATGACAAAAAGGACTGCTATTTTTGCAAACAGATATCCTGACCAGCTAAGGTTAAGAAAGGCTTCGCGCTTAAGTATTTTTCTGTCTTTTATTATCTCTTCTGCACTTACAGTAAGACCTATAAAAATGGCAACTATTACCGACATGAAAATATAAACGGGAATATTAAGGTTGCCTGCAAAAGTATAACCGGACTGACTGATATTACTGACATCATGGTATTTAATAATAAATGAAAGCAAAAAAGCCAGTAACGGGGCTTCGAGGAAATTGATCAGCAGGTATTGCTGATTTGACAGTTTTGCCAAAACATCCCGTTTTGCGAAAACAATGATTTGTTTAAACCTGTTGGGTACCTTGAATGATATTTCCGGTAAATTGCCATATACAAGAGCTTTTTTCGTGTCATTAAGAGTGTGCTGAAGATGATAATACGCCCATTCCCAGGGTGATATCTTTCTTGATGGAGTTTGTTTTCCGAATTCATCCAGAACGTTGGTCTCTATAATATTAAAAAGCTGTTCCGGATTCACGTTGCCGCAGGTATGGCATTCGCTTTCATTCCAGTTCGCATGCTGAACGTGTGATTTGAAATATATTATCGCTTCTGTCGGATCTCCGTTATATATCAGGAAGCCTCCGGTATCGAGGATCAGGAGTTTGTCAAACATCTTGAAAATCCCGGAAGATGGTTGATGTATCACCACAAAAATCAGTTTGCCTTTCAGCGACAACTCCTTAAGCAAATCGAGAATATTCTCGGAATCTTTTGAAGAGAGTCCCGAAGTTGGTTCATCAAGAAACAGGACGGCAGGCTCTCTTATAAGTTCCAGTGCAATATTCAATCTTTTGCGCTGCCCTCCGCTTATTTTTTTATTAAGGGGGCTGCCTACTTGCATATTCCTGATATCGAACAACCCCAGCTGCAGCAGTAAATTATTTACTTCCGTGACTATTTGTTCCTCGGAATAGTGTTCAAAACAGAGTTTTGCATTATAATAAAGGTTCCTGTAAACGGTAAGTTCTTCAATCAGCATATCGTCCTGTGAAACATGGCCAATCAACCCCTCTGTTTTTTTATTTTCCTTGTGTATGTCAATATCGTTTATCAGTACCTTTCCCTTATATGGTTTAAGACTTCCGTTCAAAACATTAAGAAGTGTTGTTTTTCCCGATCCGCTGGACCCCATAATACCGATCAGCTTGCCCGATTCTTCAGTGAAGGAGAGTTTCTGTAAACCGATGTCGCCATTTTTGAAACGGTATTCAATATTATCTGCCCTGAATACTATTTTGCTCTCTGTCAGATGAGGACTGAAAGAAGTGACAATATCACTGAAATATATCGGTTTGATCCTGGGATTCCTGAGTGAGGTACCGCTGTCAAAAACATAAACCTTATCCTGCCGGATAAGCTGTGAATTAAGATACATTTCTTCTTCTCCAAGGTACCGGACAAGGTACATGTTCACATCGGATATTTTAAGAACCCATATCTGTCCTTCAAGAAACTCCCTGTAAATATGCCTGGTTTCGTTAGGATGAAAATCCTGTTTGTTGTTGATAATAAGAATATTCCCTGATTTTGGTATAGAATCGAAAGGAAAGAGAACAAAATCTTTCATATTCTCAACTTCCTGTTCTGAAATGTTAAATGTTACAGCAACAGTGGTTATGAATTCATTCTCCTGTTTGGTAATAAATTCACTGTCACTTTTAACGAATTCAAGAAGATTTATAAAAACAATGATCTTCTGCCGCCGGTTCAGCTCCTCGTTTATCCTGGTACATATAACCAGAACACGTACTGAACTTGCCGATGTGCGTTTCTTTCTTTTTAACTCCCCGGCAACACTTTTTTGGTGAACTTTGTAGTGAATATCAAATATTTCCAGATACTCATCTACAAGTTCGCGGTTCAACTGTTTTTTCAGGAATGATTCAACCACTGACCGCCTGTCTTTTTTATTACTTTCAGGACGGGCAATGATTGCGAACAATTGCATCAAAGCTCTAAGGATTTGCTGACTCATGCCTGGGGATGGAAAAGTTAATGAAGTTCAAGAATTTTCTGATAAAGGAATAAAAATATAACAATTATTTATAATATCAAATCGATCATACTGGTAAGTTTCCGGAAAGGGTTGAATTAAAACGAGATTGTTTCAGATTGCATTCTTCAATTTTGTTCATAAAGCGGGTTAAGTTTGATAATTACTTATACGCAACAGACAATTTGGCATAGTAAAAATGGTTATTAATGCCAAAATTACAGTGTTTTTGCAGATTTTATTTATGGCAGTGCTTTTGTTGGACTGAATATGATATTTTATATACGGAGTTTTCTGTTTGCTGTCCCTGCTACCGGAAGCCGGGATGGCAAGTCAATAAAAGTCATATTAAAAAATAGGCGATTTATCTGTTTATAATTTACATACAGATTGCGGTATCGAACTTGCTGTGCAATAACAATAGGTATGGAATAATTATTATCTGACAATTTTCTCTTGCACAAAATTGTAAGAGGCATAAAAATTAAAGATGATAAAAAATGAAACGAATTTATACCGGATTAAAACTGAGAAAAATATATGAACCTTAACAATTTTACCATAAAATCACAGGAAGCAATTCAGCAGGCTTTTTCAATTGCCGCGGGCTACCAGCACCAGGCAGTTGAAACAGGTCATATTATGAAATCCCTGCTCAGTACCGATGAGCATATAACAGGCTTTATACTGAAAAAGCTGAATGTTAATCCTCAAAATTTTGCAAAAGTACTGGACAGTATTATTGAATCTTATCCCAAAGTTTCCGGGGGAGATCAGTATATTTCATCTTCCGCTTCAAGTGCCTTGCAGAAGGCAGTCAGTCATTCCAAGGAGGCCGGTGATGAATTTGTTTCCATCGAGCATCTGCTGATGGGACTGTTTTCTGCAGGAGATCAGATTTCGCAGATGATGAAGGATAGCGGTATGACTGCAGAAGGTCTTAAAAAAGCGATTGCTGAGCTGAGAAAAGGCGCCAAAGTCACCAGCCAGTCCGCCGAAGACAGCTTTAATGCACTTAACCGATTTGCCCTTAACCTGAATGAGATGGCCCGTGCAGGAAAACTGGACCCTGTGATTGGCAGGGATGAAGAAATCAGACGGATACTTCAGATACTTTCCAGAAGAACTAAAAATAATCCCATACTCATTGGTGAGCCTGGAGTCGGGAAAACTGCCATTGCGGAAGGACTGGCTCACAGGATAGTGAACGGTGATGTGCCGGATAACCTGAAATCAAAGCAGATATTTTCTCTCGATATGGGGGCTCTTATCGCCGGTGCCAAATACAAGGGTGAGTTTGAGGAACGTCTGAAGGCTGTTGTAAAAGAGGTTGTATCATCGGACGGTGAAGTGGTTATGTTTATTGACGAAATACATACCCTGGTGGGTGCAGGTAAAAGCGAAGGGGCCATGGATGCCGCCAATATCCTGAAGCCGGCACTTTCAAAGGGTGAGCTCAGAGCCGTTGGTGCCACTACCCTGAATGAGTACCAGAAATATTTTGAAAAAGACAAGGCACTGGAGCGGCGCTTTCAGATTGTAATGGTTGATGAGCCGGATGTAATGAGCGCTGTCTCTATATTAAGGGGGCTCAAGGAAAGATATGAAGCTCATCATAAGGTAAGGATTAGGGATGATGCCATTATTGCTGCTGTTGAACTTTCTCAAAGGTATATCACCGAGCGTTTTTTGCCCGACAAGGCAATTGATTTAATAGATGAGGCAGCTTCCAAACTGCGCCTGGAGATGAATTCCGTGCCCGAGAACATAGATGAGATAGAAAGAAGGATAAAGCAACTCGAGATTGAAAGGGAGGCAATCAAACGTGAAGGTGAC
Organism: Bacteroidota bacterium; assembly: GCA_003567115.1. Classification (GTDB taxonomy): domain Bacteria; phylum Bacteroidota; class Bacteroidia; order Bacteroidales; family PUMT01; genus PXAP01. The sequence continues at coordinate 181 of PXAP01000141.1, read as the reverse complement.
AGTGAGAAGGAGGCTGAGCTTTCCGAAGAACTGGCAAATCTCAATGAGGTAAAAAATAACCTCAGGGCAAGATGGGAGAATGAGCGTAAGGTAATAAGCAATATCCAAAGGTATAAGGAAGCAATGGAAAACATTAAGTTTGAGGCAGAACAAGCTGAGCGGCAAGGTGATTACGGAAAGG
>PXAP01000296.1 GCA_003567115.1 Bacteroidota bacterium | reverse complement strand
TTCATGTTTATTCATAAATTTGACCGGATTGGTGTCTGTCAGGTTTTTCCCGCATACCCGGGTCGGGGTGCGTACTTTTTGGAGTTGACCCGCAGCCGAATATGGCGGAAAGTATTGACTTAACTATTGAATTGATCATTGCATGTTACCGGTTTTTGTCTTTGCCCTTTTCATTATCCTTGTTGATCTTTATGCCTGGAAGGGTCTGCATATTCTCTTTAACAAGCCACATAACAATGCCCTTAAAGTTATTTTCCGGACACTTTACTGGCTTATTCCCTTTCTGCTCATTGCATCGGTTGTATTTGTGATGTATTTCAGGCCGGTTGAACCCGGTCAGCGCATTGTAAACCGCTACTATTATATAGTTGCCTTCACCATGGTTTTTTATCTGCCAAAGCTGGTATTCATACTTTTTCACCTGGTTGAAGATATTGTTCATATTTCTGAAAAAGCTGTAAGATCATTAATAAAGTATTTAAAGAAAGATGATCCCCCTTTCGGGGAAACAAACGCGGGCAGAAGAAAATTCCTGAGCCGTACGGGGATCATAATTGCCATAATACCCTTTTTGGCTGTGATCTACGGGGTGGCAATAGGACGTTTTGATTTCCAGGTTATCAACAAGTCGGTAGAGTTCGAAAACCTCCCCCCTGCATTTGACGGATTCCGGATTGCGCACATATCCGATCTGCACACAGGCAGTTTCCATGGTTATGAAAACAGGGTCAGGCAAGCTGTTGAGCTTATAAACAGGCAGGAAGCCGATGTCATTGTTTTCACGGGCGATTTGGTGAATTATTTCACAACAGAGCTGGACGGTTTTATTGAAATACTTTCAGAGATGAGCGCGCCTTTCGGTATGTACAGCGTTCTTGGCAACCACGATTACGGCGATTATTATCAGTGGGAATCAGAGGCAGCAAAGCAGAAAAATATGCGCGATATGCTTGCAGCTCAGGAAGAGATAGGTTTTCAACTCCTGATGAATGAATGGGACACAATCTCAATATCCGGAGAAACAATTGTCATTGCAGGTGTTGAAAACTGGGGTGAGCCCCCTTTTCCCAGGTATGGTGATCTTGAAAAGGCATTAGAAGGCACTGAGAAATTCCCCTTTATTATTTTACTTACCCATGATCCCATCCACTGGGATGCTGAGGTGCTTGATGAAACAAACATTGACCTCACTTTAGCCGGCCATACCCATGGTATGCAGTTCGGAATAGAGACCAGGTTTTTAAGGTGGAGCCCGATAAGGCACAGGTACCCCAGGTGGGGCGGATTGTACAGGGAGAACAACCAGTTCCTTTACGTGAACCGGGGACTCGGATATGTTGCTTTTCCGGGGCGTATCGGCATGCCGCCGGAAATTACCGTCATTGAACTTCAAAGATCAAGGTGATTCTATCTGCTCACCAATGCCTGCAATTGCATCAGCATATCAATATTATCAAGGTTTCCCGCCATACCGACCATGGCCTGCACGTCTATTTCCCCCGAAAGGGTGATTGCCGTAACCGCTCCCTCACTCTCCGATACAATTGTAACAAGGTCGGTTACCCTCCCGTTTGTTTCCTTTAATTTTATGATTATCAGCTTTTCACTGTCAGATATACTCATGATCTCTTTATAATCATATTTTGTCAACATATCTTCAAGTGTACGCACCACTTCTCTGTTTTCAGAAACAGGAAATCCGTCACCGAACGAGATAATTCCGACCTGTCGCGCATCGCCAAAAAACCGGTTCATGTCAGGATTATCAGCAGTTCTGAGTGCCAGGGTTAAAAGCCTGGGAGGAATTTTCAGGAAAAAAAATCCTCTCGTATCCCGGAAATGATCTCTTACCTCCTCTTCGAAGTTTTTGGGCCCGGTTGTGCAGGCAGTGAAGGCAAAAATGACTGTAAAAGCCATCAGGGTATATTTCATCGCTTTGTTCATATGTGTCGTTTTATTACTGAAGGTCAGATCAGTTGATCATCCCGGTACAAAAATAATCATTGATCCGGAATCACCGCTTTAAACGGCTGAATTATTCATCACTTTTTGTGAAAAGCATTATCATTGGCATTCATTCGATCTTTTCCAGGGCATCCAGTCCCTCGATATTCATAGATCGTGACAGTTTTGAAATGGTATTGAGATCAATATTCCCCTGGATGCTTATAAGGGCATTGTTGGATATACCACCGGCTACCATAAGTAATTCGGAAATGATACCATCTTCTTCCCTTATAAGAAACTGAAAATCCTGTTCCTTTTCCCTTACCACCATAAGCTCCTTGTATTCAGCAACAGGCAGGTCTTTCATTATCTCATCAAAAAAGTTAACCTCCGAAGGGGCAGTCTTATCGGAAGCAAGTATTCTGATACCTGTCAGCTTGCCAAGTACATTTTCAATCTCTTTATCATTGGTTTCCAGATTGGAAAAAAGGCTGAACATGTATCTGGAAATATATACGGAAGTGTAACCTTCAAGTCCTGAATATTTGTCAAAAAGCTTGTCCACCGGACTTTCCTGTGCGTTCAGGCATACCGGCATGATTGCCAGTGCGATAATAAATGCTATTGTTTTCATATTGTTTTTTTTAATTTCATTGTTATTGATTT
>PXAP01000326.1 GCA_003567115.1 Bacteroidota bacterium | reverse complement strand
GCCGGACTATTCCCGCGGCAGCGTTACGGGCATTGGCAAATGGTTCACGGCCCTCCTCTATCCGCTTCCGGTTAAGCTGCTGACAACCTTCTTTGCTCATGTATATCTCACCCCGTACAGCAAGAAAATCAGGAAAACCGCTTCCCGGATTCAATTTCAGAGGCAGCGACCCGATGGTTTTGACATTTTCAGAGATGTCCTCACCTGTATTACCGTCACCACGGGTAGCGCCATAGCTGAACCGTCCCTTATCATAAACTACCTCAACAGACAGCCCGTCGAATTTGGGCTCCAGAAAAAATTCGGAATTTTCTCCTTCCGTTTTCTTTTTTATGAATTTCACAAAACCACGCACATCCTCTTCCTTATCCGATGAACTGAGGCTCAGCATGGTGGCAACATGTTCCCTCTTTTTTATTTTATCAACCGGAGGAGCTCCCACTTTCCTGGTAGGGGAGAGATCAGATTCAAACCCGGGGAAATTTTCCTCAAGCTTCAGCAGCCGGTTAAAAAGCCGGTCATATTTATTATCGGATATAACAGGGTCGTTTTTGACATAATAACAATAATTATGATATTCAATCGCCTCCCGCAGCTGTTCAATTTCTTTCCCGGCCTCTTCTTCTGAAATGTTTTTCACATCTTTAAAGTCCGGGAAAGGAGTATGTATAAAAGGATTTTTCCCCATACAATGATCATTTTCTTTTTAATAACTTTTTAAGCTCCTTCCATGGCCGGGTATTGATAACATCTTCCTTCTCAAGCCATCCCCTTCTTGCCTGCGCCACTCCATATTTCATATATTCGAGGTTACCTGTGTAATGTGCATCCGTTGAAATCGTCAGCTTCAACCCGATTTCTTTTGCCTGTTTTGCATACTGATCATTCAGATCCAGCCGGTCGGGATTGCTGTTGATCTCCAGAAAGCAGCCCTTATTTTTTGCCTCTTTCATGATCTCTTCCATATCCATGTCATAGCCGCTTCTTTTCCCGATCATCCGGCCGGTAGGATGAGCCAGAATATTGAAATAGGGATTTTCCATTGCCCTGAGTATTCTCCGGGTCTGCTTTCTTTTGGAAAGGTTCATGTTGTAATGAACAGCACACACCACCAGGTCGAGCTCTTTCAGGATTTCATCGGGAAGGTCAAGTGATCCGTCTTCCAGAATATCAACTTCTACGGCTCTCAGTATCCGAATGTTTTTCATTTTCCGGTTCATCTCATCGATCTCCCTGATCTGTACGGCAAGTCTTTTTTCATCGAGTCCCCCTGCCATGGCAACTTTTTTGGAATGATCAGTAATGGCTAAATATTCATATCCCATTTTTTCGGCAGCCTCAGACATTTCTTCCAGCGAATATTTACCGTCGGTTGCAGTGGTGTGTGCCTGGAGGTCTCCTTTAATATCACCGGGTGTTATAAGATCAGGCAGAAGGCCTTTTTTTGCCGCATCTATCTCTCCCCTGTCCTCCCTGAGCTCCGGTTCAATATAACCGAGTCCGAGTTTTTCATAGATCTCTTTTTCCGACTTTCCGGCAAGGCGTTTATTTCCTTTGTAAAGACCGTATTCATTGATTTTATAATCTTTTTCCTGTCCGATTTTGCGAAGTGCGATATTATGGGATTTGGAGCCGGTAAAATAGAGTATTGCCGCTCCATAGGATTGTTTGTCAAATATCCTCAGATCAACCTGCAGACCTGTACGCAATTTTACAGATGTTTTGGTCTCTCCTTTGGCCAGCACCCTTTCCACCTCTTCGTAATTAACGAAATGTTCCATCGCCCTTACGGGATCCTTACTTATGCCCAGGATATCAATGTCCCCTACCGTTTCTTTTTTTCTTCTGTAACTTCCTGCCACGGTAACATCATCAATTTTCTTACCAAGATAGTCAATCATCGGCCCGATTACTTCACCGGCTTCATGCAGCTTAACCCTTTTTGATCCGCCTTTTTTGGAGTATTCCTCTATTTCTCTCAGGATATTTTCAACGGTTTTCTTCCCGAATCCTTCCACCTTTTCAATTTCCCCTTTCTCGGCAGCTTTTTTCAGATCGTCAATTGATTCTATGTTTAACTCTTCGTTCAATATCCGGGTCCGCGACGGCCCAACTTGTTCAAGCTTCATGATCTCAACCAGCGATGCCGGTATCTGATCCCTGAGCTTATCCAGTTGTGAAATAGTGCCGGTCCTGGAAATTTCTTCAATTTTCTCTGCCATGCTCTCCCCGATCCCCGGAATGGATTGTATCTGCTTTTTATTATCAGCCATTTGGGTAATGCTTTCGGTCATCCCCGATATGGTGCGTGCCGCATTCCGGTAAGACCGGACCCTGAACTCATTTTCACCCTTGATATCCAGAAGATCAGCTATCTCGTTGAGTATTTTCGCTATTTCTTTGTTATGTACCGGCATAATTATTCACTTTTACTCTGGCAATCAGGGCAATAATAACCCGTTCTGCCGGATATCCTGATTTTCTCTATTTCCCCGCCGCACGAAGGGCATTCTTCTCCCTCTTTCCGCCGGGGCAGTAAAAAAGTATCCGGGAATTTATCTGTATCAGCATGCTTTTCAATTGCTGTTTCCAGCACTCTGACCATCTGCTCATAAATATCCTTAATCTGCGGTTCCTTTAACCGGCCGGTGGGTTGTTTGGGATGAATACGGGCCTGGAAAAGAATCTCATCTGCATAAATATTTCCTATGCCGGATATCAGCGACTGGTTGGTGAGGAAACTTTTGATACCGGATCTGCTGTTTTTAATGGCGTCCATAAAATCCTTTTCCCCGATTTCAAGGGCATCGGGTCCGATATCATGATACCTTATGAACTCATCCACATTACCGGTAATTTCAATACTGCCCAGTTTCCTTTTGCTCACATAAAACAGTCTGTGATCGTTATCAAGATCAAATATGCATTTCACATACTTTGGAGTTTCAGATTTTTTATTTGCATATTGAAGATATCCGGTCATCCCGAAATGCATTGCCACTGCATATTTTTTTTCCGTGAAAAGGAACAGATACTTACCCCTCCGCAATGTTTTCTTTAATTTATTCCCCGGCAGGTGCCTGGTTAAGCCGTTCTTTGCTGCATCCACAAACCCGGTATCCGTTGTATCAACCGATTCAACCACAGAATCAAGGGCTTTGTCTGCCTCCTGTCTGAAAATTTCAACATCAGGTAATTCGGGCATATTCTGTAAAGTTCAATTAATAATCAAAATGTGAAAAATATGGAACCAACACAACCATCCCTGGTATGACATCTTTTGGCCAAATCCCGTGCCGGTATAAAAACGCTGACCGGGAGCGTATTCCCCTTCTCATATACTCATCCGGTTTCAGCATAAAAACAGTGAGCCTGATTCTCAATAACGGGCGGACAGGTATCCTTTTCTGGCATTGATAATTGAAAAAATGCCATACCCTATGGCATAAATACCAATTAAAACAATGATTACCCGGGTACTTTCGAAGGGATTTAATATAATAATAAATCCGATAAGCACTGATAGTATGCCGATAATCATGTGAAAAGGTTTTATAATTGCAGGCAGGCTTAATTTAAAATAGGAAATAATAAAAATCAACCCGATAACCATTGCCCATATCCCCATTATAACAATAAAAAAAGCTGCGGCAGACTCCGGCCTTGCCAGTATAATAATACCTATCAAAATTCCGATGGCACCTTCCAGCAGCATCGATGACCAGTTTGGAAGCATTTTCCTTGACCGCAATGAGCTGATTGTTAATAGAATACCTCCTGCTAAAAGGGTTATGGCAAAATAAATTGCAAGGCCTATTAATGTAATCCCGGGAAATAAAATTGCAATAGTGCCAAAAAGTATTGCCAGGATACCATTTCCGTAAGACAACCTCCAACTTCTGAAATTCTTGTTTATCATATTTTTATAATTATTAGTGACCTACCCCGGGGCAGAGCCCCGAGGTATCATATAGATTTTTTTATTTCCCGCACGGTTACATCCACCATGCCATACCTGCCGGCACTTTAGTCATGTTCTTCATCAGGCGACAGTAATATCATCCAGTACATCCACCACACCGGCTGTATACACAGCAATATTGTAGGCCTCCCTTTTTACAAAATTACTGGGAACAACACCACTTAACCGGACAATTCCGTCTTTTGCGCTTACGGTAATCTCCTCCCGGCCTGGTAACCTGGTGCGATGGAAGGCGTTTTTAATATCCTTTTCAATATCAATATCAACAACAGATTTGGTGAGGCTTACCGAAAGATTATTTATTACTTCTATCACACCGCTGGTATGCATGGCTATATCCCCGGCGAGATTTTTTTCCCAGTACGAGTCTACAACACCAGACAGGGTAACCACACCATCATTAGTTTCTACACTGACATTCAGAGCGTTGATCTGACTGTTCCATACCAGCTTGTCTTCGATGTTTTTAGTAATCTCCTGATCAGCAGGCAAAGTTATTTCGGGAGTAAACTCTACTTTCAAATGATTTTCCACTTTGTTTACCCCTGCAATTTCATATACATCTTTTTCAGCAGCTATTTTTGAAGCATATGTGGGCACGGTCCCTGTTAGCCGGACAACATCATCCTGAACATTGACGTATACTTCATTAGCATTAACACTGTTATTCCAGGATAACTGGTCTATAATATCCTGTTTTTTGATCTCTTCATAAGTCGGACTCATGATAATTAAGTTTTAGAGTGGTTAATATTATTTTTTTCTATCTCCATAACCATTCCAAAATCAACTATCTCACAATAAATTTCATACAAAACCGGTGCTTGCGGCAGAAATTAAATATTCCGGTCTTTTTCCGGAAACCAATGTCCCTTTTTTAACCGGCTTCATGGCACAGGTTAATCTTAGCCCAAACAAAGCTTTCAAAGAATATGCCGGGTATTTTCAATCAGACTGTGGCATCTGTAGAAATATTCCACAGTATGTGATAATGCATAATTACAAAATAATGTGCACATCCTCAACTGTTCACAAATAAAATCAGTTCACATAGGCAGCTATTGTGGATGGTATACAAGAAAATCTGAGGAGAATAGTATACATCCTGATCCATAAAATATATCAAGGAAATCGGGTTCAAAATAGTAAGGCTTTGTTAACCCCCTGTTATAATTTACTTTACAAAACCGGCATTATTCCCCTTTATTGGCTTACGGACTGCAGGCACAGATCTTGACTGTCACAATCTATGGATTCTTATAGTAAAAAATCACACAGGCCTTTCGGGCAAAGCCCTGCAAGGACATGACCACGACCTGAGGACATGGATTTAACGTTACATTAAAGTTACATTAAACAATAATGACCCCTTTGGAGAACGAATTAATAGTGCTGCTGCATGTTATTATTGCCTCTGTCTTATCGGGCCTGATTGGTTTTGAAAGAGAAAAAATCGATAAGCCGGCGGGCATACGGACCAATATGCTTGTTGGCGGTGCAGTCACCCTTTTGGTGGCACTGGGTGAAATTATCGTTTCACATTATCAAATGCTTGGATTTGCCGAATTTATCACTGCCGATCCGGCACGTATCATTCAGGCCATAATCCTGGGAATAAGTTTTATAGGAGCGGGCATGGTCCTCCAGGTAGAAAAAGAGGGGGAAATAAAATATCTTACTTCAGCTGCCACTATTTTGTTTTCTTCAGGAATAGGAATATCCGTGGCATTAAGGCAATACATTCTTGCAGTGGGAATTACCTTATTCATTCTTTTTATCAATTATGTCCTTGGGTTTATAAAACATAAAAAATAATAGTACGCTCCGGCGGTTAATTAAAATTTTTAAATATGCTCGAACATCAGAAATTACTTATCACCAATGTCAGTTACATCAAAGCTCTTTTCAGAAAAGAGGTTACGAAATCATTAAACTGGTTGAAGCCGGAAGAGGTAGTTGAATTACGTTACTGGTTGATGAATAATTACTGGGATAGATACAGAGATGTAATTTCTGAAACATTTCCCGTTGATTCCTCAACATCATAGCCTCCTGGCCGGGGTCAAATCAGCAGCAGTTTGCCAGGGCAATAGCAGCAGTTTGTTGAGATACCATACAAGACATATCTGTGTTAGTCCGCATATCCGGCTCGCAATAGGAAGCGGAAGTGTGAAGCACGAAGCCACCGTCAAGCAAAGCGTATTTTGAGCCATCTGTCTATTCCGGCTACAGATATTATTTATTGGGCCGGGAGCACGCAGGATAACCCGGATGTAAAAAATTATGAAATTATTATGTAATTATGTAGTCGTTTTTCCGGATACAAATCTCTGATTGCTTTTCAAAACCCGGACCGGCAATTCTGAAACCCTGATCAGCAATTCTGATTTTAAACGTTTTGAAGCGCTCATTGCTTTTTGAACAAGCTTCTTTCCGGCAGATTTTTCAGCGAACCATACCCGGGGAGAAAAGAATGTCCCTTACATCCTTATATGATCCGCTTTCTTCCTGCAATACAATACCCATAGCTTCAACCAGATAATTGGCTGCATATTCCGGATAGGTAATATTTAAATCCCGATGTATACCTTTAAGCTTTCTGACAACAGGATAACTGTTACTGCCGTTCAGGGGGGAAATATTTTCACGGGGATCTGTATCGGTAATCCCGGGTTCCAGGGCAGAAAAATGGGTTTCGGTGATCTCCCGGGCATATAATTTCATTAATGTATTTAATGCCGCCTTGGATATGGCATAGGCATTCCACCCCCGGGCACAGTTTATGGCTGCACCGGAAGAGATTGCAACAACCTGGTATATATTGGGAACCCTCTCTATCAGGGTGTCAATGATCACCTTATTTGCCCATACATTATTATTCATCACTGTCGTGATTTTTTCTATGGTAGTTTCCCTCAAATCATTAATCTCAGGCTGCATATCTGAATTCAGAATCACAAGATCAAGGGTCTTCACACCGGCCAGAAAATCGTTCAGCTGATCCCCGAGTTCATCAAGGCCCGTGAGATCCTGCAGGAGATGGTGATAATCTTCATAGTTTTTCAACTTATTATTGAATCTGCTGTCTATCCCGTATACAGATGCGCCGGTATTGAGAAATTCCAGGGCCACTGCCCGTCCGAAACCTGAATCTGTTCCTGTTATCAGTACATTCATCGTAATATTGTTTTTTTATATTATATCAGGGCAAAAATTAATCCAAAATGCGGCGGGGGTTCGAAAAATTCTTTCTGCCTGCTTACTGTTAGTTGTCGTATAGCAAAACATCGTAAACATTTCTCAGTAAATAATATCATAGCAGAACATCCTTTACGGTTCTCTGACATCAGTTTTATTGTTTACTTATAAAACAGCATCTTTAACCGGTTGCCTCAAACTGCCGCCGGTTAGGGCGGCAGCTGATCATCTATGATACCGTCCAGGTTAAGTTGGCCGTTCCCAAACCTTATCCTTATCCTGTCCCTGGTGATATGGGGACTCGGAAACTCCTCCATTCTGATTTCCTTTTCAATTTCCAGAAAATCAAGAGGAATATCCAATGGATCGGGTGGTTCTGTAATCAGCTCATAAAAATGGGGATAATCATCCCACAATGGGAAATTATATGGATAATTTACCACAATATTATTATTAACTGTAATGACACCTGCAATACCGGAGGCGACCGATTCTGCTTCCTGCTTTACAAGAACACTGTTAACGGTACCTGTCAAAGTAACTACGCCATCCGATACATCGACAATGATCTGCCATAATTCTGTTACGGCATTATTCAATAATGCATTTCTCAGTCGGGCTTCAATTAATGAATCAGTGGGCTGGATGCCAATATTATCCAGTTTCACTTCTATTTTATTTGTAACACTTATTACCCCGGTTGTATTTTCAGCAAGCTTCTCAGCAGCTATTTTTGCCTTAAGATTATTTACCGTTCCCCTGAGCGCAACATGTCCATCTGTGGCTTCAGGTATTATATCGAACGGAGATACACGAGGATCGTAACGGGCTGCTTCTTCGATGGCTTTTTCTATCTCCTCATCAGCGGCCGTAACATACATCTTTTCCCGTAAATGTTCATCCCTCTCCTGCCATTTCACCTCAAGATTGGTACTGTCGACAGATTTAACACCGGCCACCCAGGCAGTTAAGTAGGCATTGTGCTTTTCAGCCGCACTGCCGACTATACCACTTAGCTCAACCTCTCCATTGCTCACACTGACATCTATCATCCGGTCATCAACCTTAACAATCCATTCCAGTGCCCTCTTGATTTCATTGATAATAGCAGTATCATCCCTGTCTCTTTTATAATCTACATGAATTGAATTATAAATATCCACAACCCCTTCAGCCGACATGGCTACATACCTGCACAACTCTTTTGCCTGGTAAGAATCGACCGTTCCGGAAAGAGTTACAAACCGGTTCTCGACCGACACGGTTATATCGTATAAAGATGTTGCCGGATCCGCCTCAAGTGCATTCCTTACCCTTTTTTCAATTCCCTTATCGCTTAATACTACCGGGGGATCCACACTGATAAGGTTAGACACAGATCGCACACCTTTAATTGATCTGGCTATTTTTGCGGCCCGTTCTTTTGCTTTCAGATTAGTTACTGATCCAGTCAGTTTAACAATACCATCAACCACATTTATTTCAATTTGATTTACATTTATGGTATGATCGGCACGATATTCATATTCAATTGCATCTGCAATATCATTATCATCCCGTTGTGGTAAAGTGACGGTTATAATTGACAGTAATATCACCGGCAGAATCATTGCCTTTTTCATCCTAATAAAACAGGTTAATCAGGTTAATATTCAATTATTTATATTCCACAGGGTTTAATACCCACCAGGTGACGTGATTTTAATCTCTTTTTCAGAACCTGAATAACGCGTTCAATTTAGAAACGGGTTCCGGCATCTCATCAGGATCTGTCAGATAGACCCTGCCGTTGTTAAAAATTGTATGCATTGCTGCTAAATTCAATAAACCGGAACTTTGTCCGTTTTTCTTGTCACGCTTCACAACCCTGTTATTTTCCTTATCGTATATACCCCACATCTCTTCCCCGTTTTTAACAAACAAAGTGTCAACTCTCTGATTAACGGCTGCCGGAATAATTACTTCTTCCTTGTAGGAAGCTTTCTGTTCTGACAATGCAGCCTCGAAAGCTTCCGCTTTTTCTTTTCTTTCACGATCGGGATAATCTTTTGTTATCGACATGGCCTTTTCATGAAGTCCTGCAGGGTTTTCATGGTCAGGATTACCGGAGATGAAATCCTTATGTAAAAATTTATAATCATTAACCTCCCGGTAAAGCGGCACCAGGTAATCTACAGCAGCAAGTATAAGCGGAGCTTTTTTATCGTGCAGGATTTCCTTCAGACCATTATTGACTGCCCTTAAATAATTAAGCAGCTCCTTTTTTTCTGCTTCCTCATTCGATTTACCATGACCATGAAAGGTTGCCCGGCCCCTTTCGTCATTTGCTGCACGGTACTGCAGGTGCTTTTCCTCAAAATCAAAACCAACCACTTCCTCCAGCCTTTCCGGAAGCAGATCGTCAACTGCCACTTCGCTTATCCGGTGTGGTGAGCCTTCGAAAAGTTTAACCCCATTCTGACTGATGGCCAGCAAATAAAACTTAACCCCGTCATTATTTATATATGGTATTAATGGCATGGGATAAAAATGATCGGCAATGTATACGTAAGGTTTAAAAGGCACGGGAAGGGTGTAATACTCAAAAAAACCCTGGTTCCTGAAAATTGCCAGTCCATCGGACTGAATTTTCCAGAAACCGGTGTTATCGACCAGTTCATTTATTGGCCGGAGCAGTGCCTCAGTTTCGCGATCCTGCATGTTAAGCGACTCCAGCTCATGCCGGATGGTCTTAACCTTATTTTTCAGGTGCTTCTGGTCTATCTTTTCATTAACTTCCTTGCCTGCCCGGTGAGTGGGTATAAAAACACTTATGCACTCCGGTTTATGTACCCGGGCCAATTCCTTGAGCTTATCAATATTAATATGATCCATAATTATTTCCCTGTTTTAATTCAACTTTCAGCTCATGGCTTTCTGGAGAAGAAAGAACTCATTCAGACTTTCCATATCCAGTATACCGATAAACTTTTCATTATCCGATACGGGCACCATATCATAACGATTCATCTGCATTTTCTTAAAGACATCGAATAGTGTCGCATCGGGGGCCACCTTCTCAATATTTTCACTGAACGCATCCCTTACCATGCCATCTTTCCCATATGTACTGAGGCCTTTTATCAGATCATTCTTGGTAAGAATGCCGGCATATTCCCCGCCGGAAGTGACCACAAAGCCACGATCGGATATGTGAGCCAGCTTTTCGGCTGCTTCGCCCAGTGAATCATCCCTGTCCAGCTCTTCATAATCGGTTTTGACAATATCGCCCACTGTGTAATTGTTTAATATGTGGCGGTATTTCATCATCTCATATTCACCCCTTGCTCCCAGAATGATAAACAACCCGATAATTACCAGAAAAGGATTGATAAAAAACCCTGCAAAAATGAAAATAATTGCAAAAACCTGTCCAATGTCTTTGGCAATCCGGGTTGCTTTCAGCCTGCTCATATGGATCGAGAGGGCTGATCTGAAAAGACGCCCGCCATCCATGGGAAATGCCGGGATCAGATTGAAGGCTACTATAAATAGATTGGCAGCCAGCAGCATAACCGGGAAATTACCTGCCGTTATAGCCTCAAATCCCATTGCTTCAACATCGACGGGGTGGAGAAAAGCAAGGTATAACCATAAGATAACGGCAATAGCAACATTGACAAGCGGCCCTGCGGCCGAAACCATAAATTCGTCTTTGGGATTTTCAGGCATTTCCGTGATATTGGCCATCCCTCCAATGGGCAGGAGAGTGATGCTTTTAACCTTACCTCCAAGTCTGATGGCCGTCAGTGAATGACCGAACTCATGCAGTACCACACATACAAAAAGTGTAAGTACGAACAATATATGCATCAATACCTGTACAGTTCCCAGCCCCTGCCTGACGGTGATAAACACAATCCAGGCAATCAGAAGGGAGAATGTCCAGTGTATAGACACCCTTATTCCGAATGGTTTTCCAAGATTCAAAGAAAATCTGCTTTTCATAACTAAAAATGATATATTATTAATAAATCAAACGATATATACAATTACTTTTTTTGATATATGAATCCCCATATTACTGTGTAACACAAAAAGACATCAACAAACCAGGGGGATTGACCTGCGGTCGATCTCACATGCAATGAACTTATCATTTTGTTAAAAAAAGCTGATGTGACATTCATCCGTTTGAAATGCTGAACATGAATTACCTGCAAAATATAACTAATTAATTATTACCTTAATTAACCTGATTTATTCGGATGAATCCCCATATTACTGTGTAACACAGACAAGATTATAAACATTATGTTTTTGATATTAAATACTCCTTTGCCTTTTAAAAATTCTTCTTTTTTCATTTTTTTAGTTTTTATTTCACTTTTAATATGACTATTATAAAGTTAACAAGTTGGTTAAGGTATTGAGAAACCTTTTCCTGGTTGTCACTCCTGATAAATCAATACCGGTAATCTGGTCTTTTTTAATATTTTTCCGGTGAACCCCGGCTTAAACAACCTTTCGGTAAAGCCTTTATTCTCTTTGAGCAATACAATAAGGTTTGCCTGATTTTCCAGTGCAAAATCATTTATATACTCGCCTAGGCTTTTTTCTCCTCTATCAATTAATGAT
>PXAP01000135.1 GCA_003567115.1 Bacteroidota bacterium | reverse complement strand
TATTTCAGGATCCCGTTCTCCTTTAAGAATTTCTGAAATAATCTTTGTGCCGGTTTTGCCGTTGATATCCCTGATCACATTATTAAGCTTTATGTTCATCTGTTCAAGAGACTTCTGCATTCTCTGGGTTTGAGTTGAAATCTCCCTGATGATAATTTTCCTTTGTCGAATATAGTTGCGTAAAGCTCTTGTAAGATTATCCGGTTGAAAACAGCTTTTCAAAAGACCAAATGAATGTAATTGTTGTATCCATCTGGCATCGCTGACGTCACTTTTTCTTCCCGGTACATTTTTAACATGATAGGCATTTACCAAGTACACTTCAAACCCGTAATCCAGAAGCACTGTGTATAGATGATACCAGTAAACTCCTGTAGATTCCATGGCAACGGTTTCGATCCGACATTTTTTGAGCCATACGGCCAACTTATGTAAATCAGATGTAAAACTTCCGAAACACCTGATACTTTTAGCATCCCTGTCTTCAGGAACAGCAACATAATGTTCTTTTGCAGAAATATCTATTCCTGCTGCATTAATTTTTTGTAAATTTGGCATAACACTTTAATTTAAGAGGGGCATTCAGTCCGGCATGCTTAAATCCGAATATTCTATCATGAGAGGTCTTTGTGCCATCAATAGGTAATTTAAAGGCATGCGTACCTAAACTATTTGAAGGGCTTATTAGTACCAATAGTGTACAAGGTTTGGATATGAATACCCCTTTATTAATAATGGCACAAAAATAAAGAACTGTTATCATTTATGGTAATATGATGCTCGTCATCGGGGACTATTTGCCAAGATAATAAATGGTCTACAATATTAATGATTATTATTTTTCGTTCAATACTTCTTTTGCAGGTAAAACATCCTTTGACATATCCACACAGACTTACTATCATCAATAATTATACCTTTCAGTTATTTACCGGATTAATTTCAATGTTCACCTGTTTTTGATTAATTTTGTTATAGGGGAATTAATCATCACAATTTTAATTAATGAGACCTTAAATACGCTCTTGTTTCAATTATTGATTCTTGAACCGGCAAACCTAATTTACTAATTATGAAAGCACTCACTTTAAATCAGTTTGGAGGACCGGAGCAATTGCAAATACAGGAACTGGCTATTCCATCAACCGCCCCGGGTGAGGTACTTGTAAGGGTCCATGCAGCAGGGGTAAATCCTGTGGATTACAAAATAAGAAAAGGCTCTGTAAAGCTTTTAAGTGGCAAAAAATTCCCGCGCATTTTGGGTCGAGACATAGCCGGAGTCGTGGAGCAGGCGGGCAAAAAATCAGTGTACCGGGCGGGAGATAAAGTTTTTGCCATGCTGCCCTTTAGTGGCGGGGGCTACGCTGAGTTTGCAAAAGTTAAAGAAAGCCATCTCTGCCACATCCCCGAAGGACTCACCATGACCGAAGCTGCGGCAGTACCACTGGCATCCCTTACTGCCCTTCAGGCCTTTAAGAAGGAAGGCGGTATTCAGTCCGGCGACAGGATACTTGTAAATGGTGCTTCCGGAGGGGTGGGTTCATTTGCTGTACAGATTGCCCGGGCAATGGAAGCCTATGTTACCGGAATTTGCAGTTCAAGAAACACGGAATTTGTGCAAAGCCTGGGTGCCAATCAGGTGATAGACTATACTGCAGAGGACTTCACCAGGCTGGAAGGCCGTTACAACAAAATTTTTGATGCAGTGGCCAAAAGTTCATTCAGAAAGTGCAGAAAAATCTTAACAAAAGGTGGAGTTTATATTTCCACCATTCCCAACAAAGGCTTGTTAATGTATCAGGCACTCAATTTCCTTAGAAATAAAAAAGCATATCCTATAATGGTAAAACCTTCGGGTGGCGACCTCCTTGTTATATCTGATTTCATAAAAAATGGTCTTGTACGCCCCTGCGTACAAAGGTCCTTCCCCCTGGAGGAGGGTGACAAAGCCCATGAATTGATTGAAACCGAAAGGGTAAGGGGAAAAATCGTATTACAGATTATTTCCTGATCCGCTGTTTCAACATTTTGGCTATGCAATTAACTGCCCTGATTTGAATTATAATTTGTAGATTAAAGAGATGGCACAGTTTTTGGCTTTATTCCGACTGAATAAGGTTCAGCAGGCTGTTTATGTGGTATCCCGGGGCCCTTAAAAAATGAAATAAAAACAGACAGAAGCAGGATACCTGTATTTGGCCTCTGTAAATAGTGTAACTGATAGGTCAATGGGCATGTAACCTCCATTATATCAGGGGGATTTGTAAAGTAACCGGAATAGTGCAGCCGGCACCCGTTACCGGCGACATATTGTCGGCACATAATCCGTTAAATATAAACTCCTTAAAAAATCATTTACAAATATAACTTTTATGGGCAAACAGGTAGATAAAAATCTTGAAGTCGCACAAACGTTGATGGACGACTTTTTAAGCCGGACAGGAGTAAATGACACCCGGGGAAATCCGCGCCAGCGGTATCTGTGGACAGATGGATTTGCCGTTCAGGCTTGCTTTGCCTTGTCGAATGAACCGGAAGGAGAAAATTACAAAGGTTCTGCCCTGGATCTGATTGACCTGGTTCATCGTACCCTTGGAAAATACCGGGATGACGATCCGAGGAAAGGAT